>NZ_KB290507.1:33935-37307 GCF_000282835.1 Pandoraea sp. B-6
ACTACTGGTACTTCGTTTATGTCCACGACTCTCACTCGCGTCAACGCCACGCCTACCGTCACCGAACTGCGCGTCATTCCCGTCGCCGGGCGCGACAGCATGCTGATGAATCTTTCGGGCGCACACGGCCCGTTCTTCACGCGCAATATCGTGATCCTGACCGACAGCGCGGGGAACACGGGCGTAGGCGAAGTGCCGGGCGGCGAGACCATCCGCAAGACGATCGACGATGCGCGTGCCTACGTCGTCGGTCAATCGATCGGCAACCTGCAAGCGATTCTGAATCGCGTGCGTACCGCGTTCGCCGATCGCGACGCGGGCGGTCGCGGTCTGCAGACCTTCGACCTGCGCACCACGATCCACGCCGTCACGGCGCTCGAAGCCGCGCTGCTCGACCTGCTCGGCCAGCACCTTGGCGTGCCGGTCGCTGCCTTGCTCGGCGAAGGCCAGCAACGCGACGAGGTGGAGATGCTCGGCTACCTGTTCTACGTCGGCGATCGTAACAAGACCGATCTGCCGTATGCCTCGGGCGCGCAAGGGCGCGACGATTGGGAGCGTCTGCGCACGGAAGTCGCACTGACGCCGGAAGCGGTCGTGCGTCTGGCGCAAGCCGCGAAGGCGCGTTATGGCTTCAACGATTTCAAGCTCAAGGGCGGCGTCCTCTCAGGCGACGCGGAAATGGAAGCGGCCACCGCGCTTGCGGAGTGCTTCCCGGAAGCACGCGTGACGCTCGACCCAAACGGCGCCTGGTCGCTTGCCGAAGCGATCCGCCTGTGCCGTGACAAGCACGACGTTCTTGCCTACGCGGAAGACCCGTGCGGCGCGGAGAATGGCTATTCTGGCCGCGAAGTGATGGCCGAGTTCCGTCGTGCGACCGGACTGCCGACCGCGACCAACATGATCGCGACCGACTGGCGTCAGATGGGCCACGCGATTCAACTGCAATCCGTTGACATTCCGCTGGCCGACCCGCACTTCTGGACGATGCAGGGCTCGGTGCGTGTTGCGCAGATGTGCAACGACTGGGGCCTCACGTGGGGCTCGCACTCGAACAATCACTTCGACGTGTCGCTGGCCATGTTCACGCACGTTGCCGCCGCCGCGCCCGGCAAGATCACCGCGATCGACACGCACTGGATTTGGCAAGACGGCCAGCGCCTCACGCGCGATCCGTTGCAGATCGTCGGTGGCAAAGTGAAGGTGCCGGAAGTGCCGGGCCTCGGCGTAGAACTCGATATGGACGAAGTCGAGAAGGCGCACGCGCTGTATCAGCAGCATGGCCTCGGTGCGCGCGACGACGGGGTCGCGATGCAGTACCTGATTCCGAACTGGACGTTCGACAACAAGCGTCCGTGCCTCGTGCGCTGAGGCACTTCGCTCGAGCATCGGTGGAAAACATCGGAGGCTGGTAAAATGCGCGTCCCATGCGGAACGTTATTTTATGAAGTCTCAAACACTTCGGGAGCAGTGGCTACCGAATCTCCCCGGCAACGTGCTTGCCGGTCTGACCACGGCGTTCGCGCTAGTGCCCGAGTGCATCGCCTTCGCGCTGGTCGCTCAAGTCAATCCGCTCATGGGCCTCTACGGGGCCTTCATCGTCTGCGCGCTCACCGCCATCTTCGGCGGTCGTCCCGGCATGATCTCGGGGGCGGCCGGATCGATGGCGGTGGTCATCGTCGCACTGGTCATCCAACACGGCGTGCAATATCTGCTGGCGACCGTCGTTCTGGGCGGCGTGCTCATGATGCTCTTCGGCCTGTTGCGTCTCGGCAAGCTGATTCGCATGGTGCCGCACCCGGTGATGATCGGTTTCGTGAATGGGCTCGCGATTGTCATCGCCATGGCGCAGCTGGCACATTTCAAGCGAGCCACGCCGCACGGCGACGTCTGGCTGCAAGGCACACCGCTGGCAATCATGTGCGCGCTGGTTGCGCTCACGATGCTGATCGTCTATGGGCTGCCACGCCTCACGAAGGCCGTGCCGCCCGCGCTCGTCGCCATCGTTGGCGTCGGGCTCTTCAGCCAAGGACTGCACCTGCCCACGCGTACGCTCGGCGACATGGCGCACATTGCCGGGGCACTCCCGTCGCTCCATCTGCCGCAAGTGCCTTTCGATCTGGAGACGTTGCGGATCGTCTTCCCCTACGCATCGCTCATGGCGATGGTCGGTTTGCTGGAGACGCTGCTCACCTTCAATCTCACCGACGAGATCACGCAAACGCGCGGCCGTCCGAATCGAGAATGCCTCGCGCTTGGCGCGTCGAATGTCGTATCTGGAATGTTCGGGGGCATGGGCGGTTGCGCCATGATCGGCCAGACCATGATTAACCTGAGTTCGGGCGGACGCAGCCGCGTTTCGGGGGTGACGGCTGGCATCATGATCCTGCTGTTCGTGCTTTGCCTGTCACCGCTCATCGAGCGCATTCCGCTGGCGGCGCTCGTCGGTGTGATGTTTGTCGTCGCCCAGCAGACGTTCGCCTGGGGCTCACTTCGCGTACTCGGCAAAGTGCCTCGCAACGACGCGCTCGTGATCGTCGCGGTGACGGTCATCACCGTGTTCACGGATCTGGCCGTCGCGGTGATGTGTGGCATTGTTATCGCCGCACTCAACTTCGCCTGGCAGCATGCCCGCGACATTCGTGCCGACGTGCAAGAGAACGGCGACGACGCCCGTACCTATGTGCTTCATGGCACGCTGTTCTTTGCGTCGACCGCCAATTTCCAGGACCTGTTCCAGCCGTTGTCCGATGTCCGCCGGATCGTTGTGGATTGCCGGTCTCTGCACGTGGCGGATCACTCGGCCATCGTGGCGTTCGAGACGCTCAGGGAGCGTTATCGGACGTCGGGTCGAAACGTGCGCTTCGTCAACCTTTCGTCGCGCAATCAACGCCTGCTGGAACGAGCCGGTGTGAGCCTCGTCGAGGCCTGAGGCACGCTTGCGGGCGATGGCCGTCGCGCGTTACTTGAACGTGTGCAGGTAGGCCAGCAAGTCGGCCACCTTGCGCTCGTTTCCGATGCCCCAGAAGCGCATCTTCGTTCCCGGTACGGTTTTGCCCGGATTGGCAATGAAGGTGGCGAGTGTCTTGTCGTCCCAGACAATGCCGGACTGCTTCATCGCCGTCGAGTAATCGTAGTCCGGCAGGCTGCCCGCGCGGCGGTTGACGACGCGGTTGAGTTGCGGGCCGAAGCCCGACGTCGCCATGGGCCCGACCGCATGGCACGACGCACAGCGTGCCGCGAACATCGCCTTGCCGGCTTCCACGTCGCCAGCGGCCATGGCGGGCGACGCGAGCGCGCTCAGCGCGCCGAGCAGCGCGAGCGTTGGCGCAACGCGGCGTCGGCGGGCGACAAGCGGGAGTGGCGGGGGGGGGG
>NZ_KB290507.1:37350-39865 GCF_000282835.1 Pandoraea sp. B-6
ACACGCGGGACAGCGAAGATCGGGAAAGCGGAGCGGGCAGTCATCGGAGGGCGTGCAGCCGGGGAACGGGTCGAAGGCAAGCCGCTAACTTACCGCGTTCCCTCCGGCGCGACCAGCGATTCCCGTGCGAAGGCGGTGCGACATCGTGTCGCGGCCGTCGACGCCAGAGCATCGACGGCCATTCGCCGCAGGCGGCAGCGGTCTTACGCCGCGCCCTTGATCACGCTCTCCGGCAGATCGCGACCGTGGTACTTCTTGTAGATCGCGTTGAGCTTGCCGTTCTTCAGATTGGTCTTCACCCAATGGTTGATCCAATCCTTGAGCGCCGGCTGATTCTTGTTGAGCGCGATGCCCAGATTGAATTCCGTCTGCGCAAACTTCAGTTCGAGGTTCTTCTCCGGGGCGCGCTTTTGCATCTCGCCGAGATTCGACGGCGTGCTCGAGAAGATGTCGACCTGACCGGTCACCATCGACGTGATGAGTGTCGCGTCGTCTTCGTAGCGCACGATCTGCGCACCCTTGGCGTTCTGCGTGGTGAGCGTGTCGTTGACGGTCGCGCGCGTGAGACCGATGCGCTTGCCGTTCAGGTCGTCATAGCCCTTGATGACCATGCTCTTGGGGCCGCCGACGATGATCGAGATGACCGCGTACGGCATCGAAAAATCGATCACCTTCTCACGCTCCGGCGAGATCGCGAGATCGGCCACCACGATATCGGCGCGGTTCGACTGCAGCGTGGGGATGCGTGCGGCGTTCGTCACGGACACAATGTCGAGCTTCACCCCCAGATCCTGTGCCAGCAGCTTGGCCGTTTCGACGTCCGAGCCCACCGGTTGCAGGTTCGCGTCGGCATACGAGTACAGCGGCGTGCCCATGGCGATGGCGACGCGGATCTTGCCTGCCTTCTTGATGTCGTCGAGCTGGTCGGCGAGGGCAGCATGCGCCACGGCGCCGAGCAGAGCGGCGGCGCAAGCTTGGGTGAGGAACGTCTTGAGTTTCATGCGGGTGTCTCCTTGGAATAATGGATTGTCTTGCGTGGCCGGACTACAGGCCGTTGGCGAGGAATGCACGCAGTTCGGGCGTTTGCGGGTTGTCGAGCATGTCGCCCGGACCGACTTCCCACACCTTGCCCTGATGCATGTAGATGATCTGGTCGGCGACGCGCTTGGCGAATGCCATTTCGTGCGTGACGAGCACCATCGTCATGCCGTTCGCCGCGAGGTCTTCCATGACGCGCAGCACCTCGCCCGTAAGCTGCGGGTCGAGCGCCGACGTCACTTCGTCGAACAGCATGACCTTCGGCGACATGGCGAGCGAGCGCGCAATGGCCACGCGCTGCTGCTGGCCGCCCGAGAGTTGCTCGGGATAGCTCTCGGCCTTGTCCGACAGTCCCACCTGATCGAGCACGCGCTTGGCCACGTCTTGCGCTTCGCTGCGCGCCATGCGCTTGACGTGCCGCAGCGCGAGCATGATGTTCTCGCGCACGTTCAGGTGTGGGAACAGGTTGTAGCTCTGGAAGACGATGCCGACTTCGCGGCGCAATTGATGCAGGTCGATGTGCGGATCTTCCACGCGAATGCCGCACACTTCGATGGAGCCTTCGTCGATGGTCTCCAGACGATCGATGCAGCGCAGGGCCGTACTCTTGCCCGAGCCGCTGGCGCCGATGACCGCCACCATCTGGCCGCGTTCAACTTCGAATGACACGCCCTTGAGCACCGGGTTGTCGCCAAAGCGCTTGTGAATCTGGTTGACCTTAACGATTGCCGACATTGAGCTTGTCCTCCAGTGATGCGCTCCAGCGCGAGAGCGGGTAGCACAGCACGAAATAAAACACCCCGACCAACGAGAACACGAGGAAGGGTTGGAAAATCGAGTTGTTGATGATCTGTCCGGCGCGCGTCAGCTCCACGAAGCCGATCACCGACGCGAGCGACGTCATCTTGATGATCTGCACCAGGAAGCCGATGGTCGGTGGCAGCGACAGGCGCACCGCCTGCGGAATGATGACCAGACGCAGCGTCTGCCAGCGCGAGAGCGACAGGCACTCCGCGGCCTCCCACTGCGCCCGCGGCATCGCTTCGACGCAGCCGCGCCAGATGTCGCCCAGGTAGGCGCTGGTGTACACCATCAATGCCAGCGCGGCCGCCACGATGGCGGGTAACTCGAAGCCATACACCGACAGGCCGAAGTAGACGATGAACAGCAGGATCAGCAGCGGAATGCCCTGAATTGCCTCGATGAACACTTGCGCAGGCAAGCGCAGCCATCGGCGCGGCGAGATGCGTCCGAGCATCACGACAAAGCCGCCCGCGCTGCCGAGGACGAATGCGATGAGCGAGAGCACGAGTGTCCAGCCGATGGACTGCACCAGATAGTTGAAATAGGTCCAGGAAAAATTGCCCATCATGAGGCGCTCCGTTGCGCGGCGTTGGTACCGGATGTGCCTGAAGCGCCCGGCGTGCCGGCGTTGCCCGGGGCGTTCAGGCCGGCGGCGCGCGACGCGGCCGCCCGA
>NZ_KB290508.1:0-11288 GCF_000282835.1 Pandoraea sp. B-6
TGGCTCGCTCGCCTCGCGCTGGTGCCACGCACCCTGGAGGCGCGCGGGCTCGACGCCAGCCCACCGATCAAGGCCAAGCTGGCGAGCGCGGGCGACGCCGCCGGGGCCGCCATTCTCGATATCATCCTGCGCGACGAGATCGGGCATGTCGCCATCGGGAACCGTTGGTATCGCTGGGGCTGCGAGCGCGCCGGATGCGATCCCATCGAGACCTATGCCCGGCTCGCGGCGCAATACGGTGCGCCGCGTCTGCGCGGGCCGTTCAACCTGGAGGCCCGCCGGGCGGCGGGCTTCGACGACGACGAACTGGCTGCGCTGCAGGCGCTCGCGTAACGGCGCGGCCGATTCGTCATTTTTGACGCTGATAGACTCGGCGTTCCTCAATCGTTTCGATCTTCACTTTCTGCTTGCGCCATGACCGATTCGCGATCCGAATTTCTGACGGTGCGCGGCCTGCGCCACCATGTCCGGCAGTGGGGCACGCCCGGCGCGCCGAAGCTGTTCGCGCTGCACGGCTGGATGGACGTGTCGGCGTCGTTCGATTTCGTCGCGCAAACGCTGGCGCAGCGCTGGCATGTGCTCGCCCCGGACTGGCGCGGCTTCGGCCTCACCGACTGGCCGGTGGCGCAAGGCCGCTGCGGCAGCTACTGGTTTCCAGACTACCTCGCCGATCTCGACGCCCTGCTCGACGTCTACACGGAGCCCGGCGAAGCGGTCCGCCTGATTGGCCACAGCATGGGCGGCAACGTCGCGTGTCTGTATGCCGGGGTGCGGCCCTCGCGGGTTCGGCGTCTCGTGAATCTGGAGGGCTTCGGTCTGCCGCCGTCGCAGCCGATCGCGGCGATCCGTCAGCTCGGCCGTTGGCTCGACGATTTGCGGCATGCGCCGACGTTGCGTCCTTATGCCACGCTCGACGCGGTGGTGGCGCGGCTGCGCAAGACCAATCCGCGCCTCACGCAGGCGCGGGCGGACTGGCTGGCACAACGATGGGCACGCCAGGACGCCGACGGACAATGGCATTTGCTTGCCGATGCGGCGCACAAGGTCGCCAATCCGTACCCGTACCGGCTCGATGAAGCGATGGCGGTATGGGGCAACGTGAGCGCGCCCGTCCTGCATGTGGAAGCCACGGACTCGGACGTGCTGCGACATTTCGTCGGGGCGCAGGGGACGGCGGCGTTCCGGGAGCGCTTCGAGGTCTTTCCGAATTTGACGGAGGCTTTCGTGGGGGATGCCGGTCATATGCTGCATCACGACCAACCCGACGTCGTGGCCCGGTTGATTGACGACTTCTGCCGGGAGTGAGGCCGCGGGTCACTCGCGCCGCGGGCACTTGAGCGGTAGAATGAGGGCGTCACAACCACGTCATACGGCGGTGCCGGGCGGACGCAATATGTCACCCCCCCGGCGGCTCATCATGCTTAATGCGGATCTTCATTGTCATTCCCGAGTGTCCGACGGCACGCTGGCGCCGTCCGAGGTGGCGCAGGTGGCGTTTGAGGCCGGTGTCGACCTCTGGTCGCTGACCGACCACGACGAGATCGGTGGCCAGCGCGAAGCGCGCGCGGCGGCCGAAGCGCTCGGCATGGGGTACGTGAGCGGTGTGGAGATCTCCATTACGTGGGCGAACCGCACGGTGCATATCGTCGGGCTGAATCTCGATCCCGATAATCCCGCGCTGATCGATGGACTGGCGGCCACGCGCGGTGGCCGGGCGTTGCGAGCCCAGCAGATGAGCGAGCAATTGGCGGCCGCGGGCATTCCGCATGCGTACGAGGGGGCGCTGCGTTTCGTCGGGAATCCCGATCTGATTTCGCGTACGCACTTCGCCCGATATCTCGTGGCAATCGGCAAATGCACGTCGGTTTCCGATGTGTTCTCGAAATATCTCGCGGAGGGGCGGCCGGGTTATGTGCCGCACCGCTGGGCCACGCTGGAGAATGCCGTGAGCTGGATCCGCGGGGCGGGGGGCATTGCCGTCGTGGCACACCCGGGACGCTACAAATTCACGCCGCTCGAGTTCGGGGTACTGTTCGATCAGTTCCGCGAACTGGGCGGAGAGGCCATCGAAGTGGTGACCGGCAGCCATACGCCGGATCAGTACCGCGAGTATGCCGACGTCGCACGCCGCTACGATTTTCTGGCGTCGCGTGGCTCGGATTTCCATGGACCGACCGAGAGCCGTGCGCTGCTCGGCAAGCTGCCTGCGCTGCCCGACGATCTCACCCCGGTCTGGAGCCGCTGGCAGTAACTTTTCGACGCTATGTCGCAATTCTTCCAGATCCATCCGGAAAATCCTCAGTCACGACTCATCAAGCAGGCCGCCCAGATCATCGATAAGGGCGGCATCGTGGCGTTGCCGACCGACTCCAGCTACGCGATCGCCTGTCATATCGACGACCGGCAGGCCGTCGAACGCCTGCGTCGTATTCGCGGTCTCGACGACAAGCAACTGCTCTCGCTCCTGGTCCGCGATCTGTCGGAGCTGGCCGAGTTCGCCATGGTGGATAACCGGCAATACCGGTTGATCAAGGCGACGACGCCGGGGCCCTACGTGTTCATTCTCGAAGCGACGAAGGAGGTGCCGCGCCGGCTCTCGCATCCTTCGCGAAAGACGATCGGTCTGCGGGTGCCGGATCATGCCATCACGCTGGCGCTGCTCGAGGCGCTGGGGCAGCCGTTGCTCGCCACCACCCTGATTCTGCCGGGCGAAAGCGAGCCGCTGAACGACCCCGACGAGATTCGTGAGCGCCTGGAAAAGCAACTGGATCTGGTGATCGACGGCGGGGCCTGTCCTAAAGAACCGTCCACGGTGGTCGACCTGACGGTGACGCCGCCCGAGGTGCTGCGTCGCGGTCGCGGCTCGCTGGCGCCGTTCGGCCTGTCGTGAACGGGCGCGTGTCGCCCGACTTGCAATACGCGGTAATACTGGCGCGCAGGTCGGCTTGCTACAATACGCGGCTATGAATGCAGACCTGATCCAGACCGTTGCGGTCTACGCGCTCCCCGTCCTCTTCGCGATTACGCTGCATGAGGCCGCGCACGGCTATGTCGCAAAGTATTTTGGCGACCCCACGGCCTATCTGATGGGGCGCGTGACGCTCAATCCCCTCAAGCACATTGATCCGATCGGCACGGTGCTCGTGCCGCTTGCCCTCTACTTCATGACGAGCGGGGCGTTTCTGTTCGGCTATGCCAAGCCAGTGCCTGTGGCGTTCGGCAGCCTGCGCAATCCGCGCGTCGATACGATCTGGGTGGCGCTGGCCGGTCCGTTGTGCAACTTCGTCCAGGCAATACTGTGGGCTGTGTTCGGTGTAGGGCTGCAAATCGCCGGCGTTCACGAGCCGTTCTTCATGATGATGGCGCAGGCCGGTCTCCTGGTGAACCTCGTGATGTGCATGTTCAACCTGTTTCCGGTACCGCCGCTCGATGGCGGCCGCGTGCTCGTGTCGCTGCTGCCGGCGCGCGCAGCCTATCGCCTCTCCCGCGTCGAGCCCTATGGGTTCTTCATCGTGATGGCCCTGGTGGTGAGCGGTGTGCTCGGCCGTGTCTGGCTGTGGCCGCTGATTCAGTGGGGGCGTGACTTCATCGTCTGGATGCTCACGCCGCTGTTGTCGCTGATTTCCTGAAGTTTTTGCAGAATATAACGAGACCATGTATCCCGAACGCGTTTTCTCCGGCATGCGACCGACCGGTCGTCTCCACCTCGGCCATTATCATGGCGTGCTCAAGAACTGGATTCAGCTTCAGTCGGAATACCCGTGCTACTTCTGTGTGGTCGACTGGCACGCGCTCACCACGCACTACGAGACGCCGGAAGTCATCGAACAGAACGTATGGGACGTGCTGATCGACTGGCTTGCCGCAGGGATCGATCCGAATCAGGCCACGCTCTTCATCCAGAGCAAGGTGCCCGAGCATGCCGAGCTGGCGCTGCTCATCGGCATGAGCACGCCGCTGGGCTGGCTCGAGCGCGTGCCGACGTACAAGGAACAGATCGAGAAGCTCAGGGAGAAGGATCTCTCGACATACGGCTTCCTCGGGTATCCGGTGCTGATGGCGGCCGACATTCTGCTCTACCGCGCGCTGCACGTGCCGGTGGGGGAGGACCAGGTGCCGCACGTCGAAATGACGCGCGAAATTGCGCGCCGCTTCAACTATCTCTACGGCCGTGAAACCGGCTTCGAGGAAAAGGCGCTGGCCGCCGCACGCAAGCTCGGCGGCAAGCGCGCGAAGCTGTATCTCGAGCTCCGTACGGCGTACCAGGAGCAGGGCGACGACGAAGCGCTGGAACAGGCACGCGCGATGCTCTCCGAGTCGCAGTCGCTGTCCATGGGCGACCGCGAGCGACTCTTCGGCTATCTCGAAGGCGCACGCAAGCTGATTCTGGTCGAGCCGCAGGCGTTGCTCACGCCGGCGTCGCGCATGCCGGGACTCGACGGTCAGAAGATGTCGAAGTCGTATAACAACACCATTGGCTTGCGCGAAGACGCGGAATCGATCACCAAGAAGGTGCGCACAATGCCGACCGATCCCGCGCGCGTGCGTCGAACCGATCCGGGCGACCCGGAGAAGTGTCCGGTGTGGCAACTGCATCAGGTCTATTGCGACAGCGACACGCGCGACTGGGTGCAGAAGGGCTGCCGCAGCGCAGGGATCGGGTGTATCGAGTGCAAGCAGCCGGTCATCGAAGGCATTCTGCGCGAGCAGCAACCGATGCTCGAACGCGCCCAGAAGTACGTCGACGATCCGTCGCTGCTGCGCGCCATCGTGGCCGATGGATGTGAGAAGGCGCGACGGTCCGCGCAGGAGATCATGCGCGACGTGCGTGAAGCGATGGGGCTGCAATATTCATGACGAACGCGCTCGCTCCCGGCGTGTTGCACGGCGGTAGTGCGCACGGTACTGGCGCGCCGTCGCCGTGGCTGGTGCGCTGGGCGCATCTGATGCCGTCGGGCGGCCGCGCACTCGATCTGGCCTGCGGTCAAGGACGCCACGCGCGTTGGCTCGCGTCTCGCGGCATGCATGTCATCGCCGTGGATCGCGACGAGGCGGCGCTTGCCACGATGTCAATGCTGGCGAACGTGACGACGCTGACGGCCGACCTGGAAGGCGCGCCGTGGCCGTTGGCCGAGGGCGAGCGCTTCGATGCCGTCATCGTAACGAACTATTTGCATCGACCGCTCTTCTCGCGTATCGCGGCCAGTGTCGCGCCGGGCGGCGTGCTGATTTACGAAACCTTTGCGCAGGGAAACGAACGGTACGGAAAGCCGTCCAATCCGCAGTTTCTGTTGGCTCCCGGTGAATTGTTCGACGTGGCGCGCGAGGCCGGTTTGCGTGTGGCGGGGTTCGAGGATGTCACGTTGGCGGCGCCGCGTGCGGCGTGCGTGCAGCGCGTGTGCGCCACGCGTGCCGCCCCCGGGGAAAACCCCGGCAATGCCGCCCTGTACGAGCCGGCGGCGGAATCCGCTACAATCCACCCTTATCGCTGAATTGTTCGATCAACCATGACTACCCAAACTCCGATGCAAGGCAGTATCGTCGCGATCGTCACCCCGATGGCAGAGGACGGCAGCCTTGACCGTGAAGCACTGCGTAACCTGATCAACTGGCACGCCGACGAAGGCACCGACGGCATCGTGATCGTCGGCACGTCGGGCGAATCGCCGACGGTCAACGTCGAGGAGCACTGCGAACTCATCGAGATCGCCGTGCAGCAAGCCGCACAAGCCGGCGAGTCGCGCGGTCGCAAACTGCCGGTGATTGCCGGCACGGGCGGCAACTCGACGGCGGAAGCCATCGAACTTACGAAACATGCAAAGCAGGTGGGCGCCGACGCGTCGCTGCAGGTCGTGCCGTACTACAACAAGCCCACGCAGGAAGGCCAGTACCAGCACTTCCGCGCCATTGCCGAAGCCGTCGAGCTGCCGGTCATTCTTTATAATGTGCCCGGCCGCACCGTGGCGGATGCCAGCAACGAGACGCTGCTGCGTCTGGCGCAAGTGCCTGGCATCGTTGGCGTGAAAGATGCCACGGGCAATCTGGATCGCGGCATCGACCTGATCCGGCGTGCCCCGAAGAGCTTCGCCGTGTACAGCGGCGACGACCTGACGGCTGTTGCGCTCATGCTCATGGGCGGTCAGGGTAATATCTCGGTCACTGCCAACGTGGCACCGCGTGCGATGCACGAGTTGTGCGTGGCTGCGCTGGCCGGCAATGTGGCCAAGGCGCGGGAACTGCAATTCCAGTTGTTCGAACTGCACCGCGCCATGTTCGTCGAAGCCAATCCGATCCCCGTGAAGTGGGCGCTGCAACAGATGGGCATGATCGCGTCGGGCATCCGCCTGCCGCTCACGCCGCTGGCGCAGCCTTACCACGACACGGTGCTTGGTGCCCTCAAGTCGGCCAACATCGCCGTTGTCTAACCGGTCGTTCCGGCACCCGGGTTCGATTGCCCACCCCTTTTTTTGCGACTCATGAAACGAATCGTCAGTAATTCCGTAGCTCGTCCCGTGCTGGCATGGGCCGCTATTGCCTCGTTGGCCCTCGTCGCCGGATGCAGTTCGCTCTCGAGCGCCTTGTCCTCGGACAAGGTCGATTACAAGAGCTCGAAGACCGGCCCCTCGCTCGACGTCCCGCCGGATCTGACGAACGTCCAGGCGACCGACCGGAAGTACGTGTCGCCGGCCGGCATCGCCACGCTGTCGACCTACGAGAACCAGCAGAAGGTCGTCGCGGCCAACCCGACGGACACGGTGCTGCCGGCGGTGCCCGGTATGAAGGTCGTGCGCGACGGCAACGAGCGCTGGCTGGTGATTCAGAAGGCACCGAGCGACCTGTGGCCGACGTTGCGTGAATTCTGGCAAGAGAACGGCTTTGTGCTGACGATCGATTCGCCGGACACGGGCGTGATGGAAACCGATTGGGCGGAAAACCGCGCCAAGCTGAATCAGGACATCATCCGCGATCTGCTCGGCAAGGTGCTCGACAGCCTGTATTCGACCGGCGAACGCGATCGCTTCCGCACGCGCGTGGAACGTGATCCGAATGGCGGTACGGACGTCTACATCACGCACCGCCGCATGGTGGAAGTGTTCACGAACGCGCAGAAGGACACGACCAAGTGGGAGCCGGCGCCGAACGATCCGGGTCTCGAGGCGATCTTCCTGACCAAGTTGATGCAGCGCTTTGGCGTGCAGGCCGATCAGGCCAAGGAGCAAGTCGAAGGTGCCAAGGCGGGCGGCCCGTCGAGCCAGATCGTGAAGACGGCCGACGCCGCGTATCTCGACATCAACGAGCCGTTCGATCGGGCCTGGCGCCGTGTCGGCGTGGCGCTTGATCGCGGTAACTTCACCGTGGACGATCGCGACCGAGCGAAGGGCATTTACTTCGTGAGCTACGTGGATCCGGCATCGCTGGCGAAGGACAACGGTTTCTTCTACAGCTTGTTCCATGCGAAGGAAGTGCAGGACAGCAAGAAGGCCAAAAAGCTTAGCGTGAACGTGCAGGGGCGCGGCGATAGCCAGACCCGTGTGCAGGTGCTCGACGATAAGGGTAACGTCGATAACTCGCAGATCGCACAGACGATCATCAGTGTGATCGGCAACCAACTCCGTTAAGGCGGGGCGTGCGGTTCGCCAGTCTTGGCAGTGGCAGCGAAGGCAATGCCCTGCTGGTGGAGGCGTCGGAAGGCGCCTCCACGACACGCATTCTCCTCGATTGCGGTTTCTCGATGCGGGAGGTCGAGCGGCGCCTGACGGCACGCGCGATCGACGTGGCGTCGCTCGACGCCATTGTCATCACCCACGAGCATGCCGACCACATCGGCAGCGCACTTTCCCTCACTCGCAAGTACCGGATTCCCCTCATCATGAGCTGGGGAACGGGGCAGGCCGTCAAGGTTCACGCCACGCTCAAGGGCGAGGGCGACGCGGCCCTCGTGCGCTGGTGCCGCGCCGATGAGCGGCTCGCCGTGGGCGCTATCGAGCTTCATCCTTACACGGTGCCTCACGACGCGCGCGAGCCGCTGCAGTTCGTGTTTTCCGACGGCGCACGCCGTTTGGGTGTGCTCACGGATGCGGGGTGCGCGACGGCGCATCTGGTCGCGGCACTGGGTGGCTGCGATGCGCTGGTGCTCGAATGCAACCACGACCGAGACATGCTGGCGAACAGCAAGTATCCGGCATCGCTCAAGGCGCGCATTGGCGGCACCTATGGCCATTTGGCGAACGACGCGGCGGCGGAGATTCTGGGAGCGATCGACCGGAGGAAGCTGCAGCGCGTGATCGGTGCGCATTTGAGCGAGCAGAACAATACGCCCGAGCTGGCGATGGCGGCGATGTCGTCAGTCATCGGCTCGGCGGGCACCGAGATCCTCGTGGCGACGCAGGCGGGGGGCTTCGATTGGCTGACGTGCTAGCGATACAGGACGTGACTTGATGCACGCAGGGTGCCTGAGTTGAGCGCGAAGCGTTGCGACAAACAAAAAAGCCGGTCTTTCGACCGGCTTTTTTCTCAACTGCCTTGCGGCAGCGAGCGCTTACTTGCTGGCAGCAGCGTCAGCAGCCGAAGCAACGGCATCAGCAGCAGCACCGGCAGCCGAAGCAGCCGAGTCAGCAGCAGCGCCGACAGCCGAAGCGGCCGAAGCAGCCGAATCCGCAACAGCAGCGGCAGCAGCCGAAGCCGTGTCAGCGGCCGGTGCAGCGGCTTCTTCCTTCTTGCCGCAGGCGGTCAGGGCGATAGCCAACAACGAAGCGACGAGGAGAGACTTCTTCATGATCACGTCCTTTTATGGTAGAAGACAAGCGAATGAATATTAATTACGGTAATACGCTCTTGCCAGCGCAAAGCCGATTGCGAGACATTGGCAATTGAGGATTACCCTTGGTCATGCAAGCTGCTTGGCGAGAAATTATATTGGGTTTTCCCCAACCCGTCACGTCAATCTCGCGTCATTTCTCCGCTTTTTTCCTTACGGCGCGCAACTTTAGCGGGGTCTTCCGGTCACTTTCCACCTGCAGCCACCCGGAAGCATACCAATCGTACAGAATTTCGACGATTTCTTGGTCTTTTTGCCCCAAATTCGCACATTCGCCTGCATTTAACTGACGACGGTCAGCGAGGCGCCGCAAGGTCGCGCGCGCATCGACAGGGACGTCGAGCGGCTCGCCGTTGACGTAATATCGGTTGCGTCGATACAACAATTGCGTCTTGGGCGAGAGGGTCAAGCCGCGCGCGGCCGCTTCGCGCACGAATCTTGTTGCCGAAAGCGGGGTTTCCGGCGGATCGAAAAACACATGCGACTTGGGCTCGCTCAGCCAACACCCAAGGAAATCTTCGACCTCTTTTTGTCCCCAGCGTACTTTTTCGAGCTGCGCTACAAGCGTCTCGATCATGGCATCGGGTAGCGCAGCCGGATGTTTGACGGCCGATTGTCCCGGGTCGGCGTAACGGCCCGCAAAATGGCGGGCGAACGGTAGTGCGGGCGCGTTTTCCGCGAGGTAGTACAGAAAGTTCTGAAGCATTTCCTGCTCCAGCGGCGCGCGAAAGCCGATTGAGTAGGTCATGCACTCGCCTTGCGCTACGCCATCGTGCGCATAGCCCGGCGGCAGATACAGCATGTCGCCCGGTTCCAGTACCCACTCCTCTTCGGCCTCGAAGTGCTTCAGGATGCGCAACGGCACGCCATCGAGCCACGTGGTGTCGCGCTGCGGTCCGATACGCCAGCGTCGCTTGCCATGCGCCTGCAGCAAAAAAACGTCGTAGGAATCGAGGTGCGGGCCGACGCCGCCGCCGTCGGTGGCGTAGCTGATCATTACGTCGTCCAGACGCGCGTCGGGAACGAAGCGAAACTGTTGCATGAGCGCGTCGACCGCCGGCGAGTGGAGATTCGCCCCCTGTACGAGCAGCGTCCATTGCTTGCGACTCAACGGGGGCAGATCATCGGGCTCGAACGGCCCATGTTCGAGTTGCCAACGTTTGCGGGCATGGCTGATCAATCGGGATTCAACGTCGTCCCGCGCCGCCAGCGTGAACAGCGCGTCGCGCGAGAGCGGCGCCGTGAAGCCGGGAATGGCCTGCCGGATGAGGAGCGGACGCTTGTGCCAGTAGCGCTTCATGAATGCGTCCGGCGCGAGGCCGCCGAGCAGAGGCGAGGGGGTGCGGGATGTCGTCATGGGTGGATCAATGCATCAAGAGAGGGCTGCGCCATGCACGCCGTTGTACGATTCAAGGTGGCGTTGGCTTGCGCGCGGGGCGATGTCATGCAGCTGCGCGTATAATGCGGGCTGTTTTTCGGAGAGTTTGATGAAGATCGAAAAGAATACCGTCGTCTCGGTAACTTACAAGTTGTCGGACGCTCAGGGCAACCTGATCGAAGAAAGCGGCGCCGAGCCGATGGTTTACCTGCACGGCGGATATGATGGCACGTTCCCCAAGATCGAGGAAGCGCTCGACGGGCAGGACGTGGGCTATGAAACGCAGCTGCAACTGGAACCGTCCGACGCGTTTGGCGACTACGATCCCGAGATGATCAAGATCGAAGCGCGTGGTCGTTTCCCGGATCCGCTCGAAGTCGGCATGCAGTTCGAAGGCTCGCCGGAAGATGGCGACGAGGAGGCCGACACGCTGATCTACACGGTGACCGACGTTGCCGAAGACAAGGTCGTGCTCGATGGCAATCACCCGCTCGCGGGCATGGCACTGCGTTTCGAGCTGAAGGTGGCTGACGTGCGTCAGGCGACGGAAGAAGAAATCGAGCACCAGCACGCCCATGGCGCGTCGGGGCTTGAAGTTGTCGACGAAGACGAAGATCAGGACGACGCGCCCACGCTGCATTGAGGCTGACGCGTCGCGCTGCCCGCTGCCGCCGGATGGCGCATGGCCGGGCAAGTGACGCAAGACGCACACGCCGTACGCGGGCTTTCGCCGAATCAGGCGTATTGCGACATGCAATGCGCCTGGTTCGGCGTTTGCGTTTTCAGGCGAGCATTCAGTTGCCGCGCCCGGGGGTGCGCGTCCCCGTGTTCGGATGGAGCGCCGGCCCGATGGGCATGACCCCTTGATTGGGATCCGACGCGGCCGGGCCCAGGTCGTTCGACATGCCGGACGACGGGTAGAGTGCCGAATAGGGCGCTGCGTAGGGCAGTGCGTGGGGCAAGCTGCCGGATGTCGGCGCTGCCGCACCGGCAGGGGTTCCGCCGGGCGCCGGTGTTGCGCCGCCGCGCGGAGTGTTAGGTGCCGCGGTGCTATTGGACGGTAGTGTCACCCCCTCGAAACGGAAGAGCGGC
>NZ_KB290508.1:11298-17794 GCF_000282835.1 Pandoraea sp. B-6
CGGATCGACCTGCACGCGCACCCATCGATTCGCGGTTGGCGAGCCGTAGGTGCTCAGTTGGGTGAACGACTTCACCGGTGCGCCGTGGGCATCGCGCAGCGGTTGCACGTGGCGCATTGTCTTGCCGCTGTCGATGAGCAGCACCGGTCCTTTGAAGCGATTCGTGAGCCGTAGCAACTGCGTCCGGAATTCCTTGAAGCCGTCGACGCCGTGGCGTCCCACGCGATCCGAGAAAAGACTTCCCAGCCCTGCGCGTCGCGCCGGTTCGAACGCGGGATCGGCCTGCGCAATGATGACCATGCCGACCGCATCCTTCTGCTTCGCGTAGACGAGCGCATGCTGCAGCCAGACGCGCGTCGCCACGGCCCGATCCTCGAATTCGCCGTTACGTCCCCCCGCCGAGCGGTAATTGTTGTTGTTGCCGGGCAGATTCAGGCCGACGAATACCACGCCGTTATAGAACCATCGCACATTTTCGTGATACTGGCGAAAGCGTGCCATGTCGCTTTGACGCGTGAGATCGAGTGGCGCGTGACCCACGGGGCCGGGGCCGAGCAACGCATCGTCGCTGAACGCTTGATCGCGCAGGAAGTCGAGCCGCTCCACGGGGTTGTAGCCGCCCTCAGTGGCGCGCTGGCAATCGGCCCAGTCGTTCGCCCCAGGTACGTAGATGAGCGGCTTGGGCGAACTGGCGAGAAGTCTCAGGCGCTGCGTGACGAGTTCGTCGCGACACGACTCTGTCACGCTTTTGAGATTGCCCGCATGGACGACGAACACGGCCTGACTGTCACCAATGCTCGCGAGCACGTTGCGCACCACCGGCACCTCCGTGTTGCCGAAGGGGGTGTTGCCCAGCACCGCGAATTCGAACGGTGGCGGCTTGCGCGGGCCTTTGGCGCCGGGCTTTGCCGCTGTCTTCCCCCTGGACGTCGTGGCCATCCTGGCGTTTGCCGATGCGGCCGTCGTCGGTGCGGTGCCCGTGACGAGCGCGAACGCGAGCGCCAAGAGGCACACGGCGCGCAGGCCGTGGCTTGTGTGACGAGGGGCGCGCAGGCGAGGCAGGCTCGGCATGAGGGGCGACGTCAGTGCTTGCGGCCGTCCATCAGGTCGCGCAGTTCATACAGCAGGTCGAGCGCTTCGCGCGGGCGCAACTCGTCGGGATCGATCTGCGACAGACGTGCCAACGTCGCCTCGGCGGCGGGATCGAGGGCGGCGGCACTGTGCGTCGAGCCACGGCTGCCCTGCGTCGCGAGCGGGCCGTTCGACGCGCTATCCAAGGCGTCCTCCGACGGGTCATCGACGCCGGCATCGACCGGCGCTCGTGGCGCAAACAGATCGAGTTGTGGGGCGGCAGGATCGAGCGCCTGCTGTTCGAGTAACGCGAGATGCTTGCGCGCCGCGCGAATGACTGGCATCGGCACCCCGGCAAGTTGCGCGACCTGCAATCCGTAGCTCTGACTGGCTGGACCGTCCTGCACCGCGTGTAGAAACACAATCCCTTCGCCGTGCTCCACGGCGGACAGATGCACGTTCGCGCATTGCGCAAACTCATCGGGCAGTTGGGTCAGTTCGAAGTAGTGGGTAGCGAACAGCGTGTAGCTGCGATTGTGCCCAAGCAGATGCCGCGCAATCGCCCAGGCCAGCGCGAGACCGTCGAACGTTGACGTGCCGCGCCCGATCTCGTCCATCAGTACCAGACTCTGGTCGGTCGCCGTGTGCAGAATCGCAGCCGACTCGGTCATCTCGACCATGAACGTCGAACGCCCGCCCGCGAGGTCGTCCGACGCGCCAATTCGCGTAAAGATGGCGTCGAGCGGGCCAAGTCGCACCGCCTCGGCGGGCACGTAGCCGCCGACGTAAGCGAGCAGGGCGATGAGGGCGGTCTGACGCATGAAGGTCGACTTGCCGCCCATGTTCGGGCCGGTGATGAGCAGCAGGCGGCGCGCGTCGCCCAGCGAGCAGTCGTTGGCGATGAAGCGCTCCACTTGTCGTTCGACGACCGGGTGGCGACCCTGGCGAATGTCGACCACGCGATCCTCCACCAGCTCGGGCTTGACCCAGCCGAGCGTTTCGGCACGCTCGGCCAGCGCGGCGAGAACGTCCAACTGGGCGAGCGCCTGCGCGATGCGTTTGAACTCGGTGATATGCGGTAGCAGGGCTTGCATCAGCGCGTCGTACAGCAGTTTCTCCCGCGCGAGCGAGCGCTCCTGCGCGGACAAGGCCTTGTCCTCGAACGTCTTGAGCTCCGGCGTAATGTAGCGCTCGGCATTTTTTAGCGTCTGGCGGCGGCGATAGTCGTCGGGCACCTTGTCGGTCTGGCCGCGCGTGACTTCGATGTAGAAGCCATGCACCTTGTTGAACTCGACCCGCAAATTGTTGATGCCGGTGCGCGCACGCTCGCGCGTTTCCAGATCGATGAGGAACTGGCCGCAGTTCTCCGAGATATCGCGCAGTTCGTCGAGATCGGCATCGTGACCGCGCGCGATGACGCCGCCGTCGCGCAGCATGGCCGCCGGTTCTTCGGCGATGGCGCCCGTGAGCATGGCCAGCGCAGCCTCGGGAATCGCGAGGTCTTCGTGCAGCATCGCAAGCAGCGGCGAACGCGCTTCGACGGCACGCAGCGTGGTGTGCAGTTCGGGCAGGCGGCGCAACGCGTCGCGCAGACTCGATAAATCGCGTGGCCGCGCGGTGAGCAGCGCCAGGCGGGCCGTGATTCGCTCGACGTCCGCCACATGCCGCAATTCGCTGTGCAGCGCGCGCCACGTGCCCGGGCCTTCGAGCAGCGTCGCAATGGCCAGTTGGCGCGACTGCGGCACCTGCTGATCGCGCATCGGATGATGCAACCAGTGGCGCATCAGCCGGCTGCCCATCGTGGTGCCGCAAGTGTCGAGCAGCGAGAGCAGCGTGGGCGATTCGGTGCCCCGCAGCGTTTCGGTGAGTTCCAGGTTGCGCCGCGTGGCCGCGTCGAGGCCAATATAGGCGGCTTCCCGCTCCACGTTCAGACTTTGCACATGGCGCAAGGACTGGCCCTGCGTGGCCGCTGCGTACTGCAGCAATGCGCCGGCTGCGCCGAGCGCCGGGTTCAGGCCGTCGCAGCCGAAGGCCGTCAGGCTCGCGACACCCAGTTGATCGCGCAGGCGTTGCGTGCCGGCGGCCGTGTCGAAGTGCCAGTCGGGCACGCGCGTCGTGGTGCCGAGGGAGAAGCCCTCGAAGGCTTCGAGGGCGCTGTCGGGCACCAGCGTCTCGGCCGGGCGGATGCGCTCCAGCTCGCGCGGCAGCTTGTCGGCGGCGACTTCCATCAGGCGCAGCTCGCCACTGGCGAGCGAGAGCCAGGCGAGGCCGGCGACGCGCTCGCTGGCGCGTCGCGCCGGCGGCATGTGTACGGCCAGCAGATACTGGTCGACCTTGTCGCTGAGCAAGGCGGCGTCGGTCAGCGTGCCGGGCGTGACGATGCGCACGACCTTGCGCTCGACCGGCCCCTTGGCGGTGGCGGGATCGCCGATCTGCTCGCAGATGGCCACCGACTCGCCGAGCTTGACGAGCTTGCCGAGGTATTGCTCCACGGCGTGATGCGGCACACCGGCCATGCGAATCGGTTGTCCGCCCGACTGGCCCCGCGCGGTGAGCGTCAGGTCGAGCAGTCGTGCCGCTTTGGCTGCGTCGTCGTGGAACAGCTCGTAGAAATCGCCCATGCGATAGAAGACGAGCATGTTCGGATGGTCGGCCTTGATGCGCGTGTACTGCTGCATCATCGGCGTCATCGGTGCAGCGGCGGCGGGGGTGGCTTGGGCTTGGGTGCTCGTCATGAATTCGGTCGGGTCGGGCAGATCGGGTCACGAGGGGGGCGGGGAGACCCTGCCGGCGTGCGATACCGCGCCGATTCAGCGTGGCGCGCGCCGCGTCGCCCCCTCGTGGCGCGTTGGATGCGCAATTTTACGACGGGTTCGGCGAACATCGTTAGCCGTCGTCCGGCAATGTCGCAAGTGAGTGTCGATGAGTTTGTTACACGAAGGCGGCAAATTTTGCTCAAGTTTCCAGAAAATGTGCCGTTTCGGGGGTAAGCACCCGCAAAAATGAACAAAAAGCATCGCAAGCTACTTTCGCACGGGCCAGTATGGTGAAGTCGTTGAAGGGACGGGTCGCGGCCACGACGGCCCTGGTCTCGATGATATTGATCGTCGGCGTCGCCGTCGGCATCGAATTCTTCGTCTATGGGGAGTTGCGAAGCTCGATGCAGGCGCAGCTCGACACACAGGTCCAGCTCGTGGCCGAACAGCTCGATGACAAGATGCGCGGGAAGTTTCTCGCCCTGCATCGCATGGCGCGCCACCTTGGCCATCCGGACGCGATGACGCTCGCCCAGTTCGACGCCTTCGCCAACATGTCGGTGTCGATGCCCGAGACCTTCAACACGATTTTCGTCGCCGCGCCCGACGGCCGTATGCGCTACGACTCGACGTTCCCCGCCACGGCGATCAACATTGCCGATCGCGACTATTTCCGGCAGGTGCTCGCGGGCGCGCCGCAGGCGGCGTCCGGACTGATCGCGGGCAGGATCACCCGTTCGCCGGGCATTATCCTCGCGGTACCCGTCGTGGACGCGCAGGGAAAGACGATTGCCGTGATCGGCGGCGCGATCAATCTGCTGCGGCAAAACTTCATGGTCGATCTGGCGAGCAATGCGATCGGCGCGACCGGCCGCTACTGCGTGACGACGAATGAAAATCCCGCGCGCTATGTCATTCAGGCGGACGTGACGAAAATTCTCTCGCCCGTCGGCCCGGCGCAGACGCTCTGCGGCGTGCGTGATCCGGGGCCGAACCCTCTCTTGCGCATGCATCCGTTGGTGGCGCGCGCGACCATGGCCACGACCGGTTGGTCGGTTGTCGCAGTGTTGCCCGGGGCTGAAGCGTTCGATCCACTAGCGCGCGTGCGGCGTCGCGTGATCCTGCTCGCGATCGCGGCGATCGGGCTGGCCGCGTTCGCGATGTGGTGGATGGCGCGGCACATGCTGCGTCCGCTCGATACACTGCGCGACCTCGTGCAGCGCAGCGCCGGCGACATGCGCGCAGTGCAGTCGCTGCCTGTCCAGCGTGCCGACGAGATCGGGGCGCTCGCGAACGCGTTTCGCGACATGATGGAGCAACTGCGCGATCGTACCGAGGCGCTCGAGGGCTCGCGCGAGGCGGCGCGGGCGAGTGTGCGCCACATGCAGGAAATTGCGGATCGGGTGCCCTATCTCGTTGCGTTTCTCGACAGCAACGAGCGCTTTGCGTTCGTGAATCGGGCCTGTGAACTGCGGTTGCGGCGGCCGCGTGAACGCATTCTCGGGGCGACGGCGAGCGAGCTGCTCGGCCCATCGCTCTATCGCGAGTTCGCGCCGCATCTCGCCCGGGCATTCGCGGGCGAAGCCGCCACGTTCATCTGGGATTTTGGCGACGACGCGGCGTTCCGCTGCTTCGAGGTGAGCTATCAGCCGGAATGGGCCATGCACGATGTCCTTGCCGGCGTTCATGTGTTTGTCCGCGATATCACCGTCGAGCGCTCGAACGAGCGGCGCTGGCGGCGCGAATCGCACACCGATCACCTGACGGGGCTGCTCAATCGCAAGGGCTTCGATCAGGCGCTGGCGGGTGCGTTGCGCGTGGCGCGCGAGGGGGGCGGCGCGCAGGCGCTGCTGTTCGTCGATCTGGATCGCTTCAAGCTCGTCAACGATACGTGGGGGCATGCGCTCGGCGACGAGTTGCTGCGGCGTCTGGCCAAACGGCTGGTCGCGAGCGTGCGCGAGGGCGACATCATTGCCCGCTTCGGTGGCGACGAATTCGCCGTCATCATGCGTGACGTGCAGGATATTCTCGATGTGGAGCGCACGGCCATGTCGATTCTCGATGCAACGTCGCGGCCGATGTCGCTGTCCGTCGGGGCCGTTACGGTGGGGGCGTGCGTGGGCGTGGCGATGGTCGCGAGCGGTGAAGTCAAGACGCCCGACATGATGTTCGACGCGGCGGACCGCGCGCTGTACGACGCCAAGCATGGTGGCCGCGGACGCTTCGTGCTCGGCGACGGTGCATGCGTGGCGGATTAGGCACAACCAATCGAATGCGCGACAGCGATCAGCTTCCCCGAAGATACGAGCGTGAATTGTCTGACGCACAATAGGCGACGCCCTCCGTTCGCCTCGACGTGCGGCCGGCGGTTCGGGCGTGGGACGTTTCTTTACAGGAGGCGGGCATGAAACTCGAAGGCGGACGAAGCCGGGCAGCATCGCGGGCGGCTTCCGACGCAGGGTGGCGCGAACCCGGGGCGCGCCGTGAGCCACCGCAGGCTTCGCATCGGGGGCCGCGCGCGCGGCACGACGCCGATGCACACGACGACAAGTCTAGGCACCTGAGCTTGTCGATTCGCGAAAATGAAGTGTTTCATATGCTGGTCGACGGCCTGGCCGTCAATGAAGTCGCGCATGCGTTGCATTTGAGCGAGCGGACGATTGCATCAC
>NZ_KB290508.1:17889-56797 GCF_000282835.1 Pandoraea sp. B-6
CTGGCCGACTACGCCATACGGCACGGGCTGATCGACGAAGGGTCGGAAGGCGTCGCCTGACGGCGCCAGGGCGAGGTGGTGGCGCCGAGCGGCCTTCGGGCAGCCGGCGCCCCGCTTTTGGGGCTAACCCGGCGCGTCGTGCGCGGTCTCGAGATCGCACGCGACGCGCTCGTCAAACGGCGCGCGTGCCAGTGCCCCGGCATCCGCGTGCTCCCCTGTCTGGCCGTAGTCCCTCAGTTGTCCCTCAGTTGTCCCGAATAATCCTGTTTGATTCCGAATGCCGCCGAGACCTGCGTCGACGGCCGACGCGATCGCGCCGTCGGTGATAAGGTACGGCTCCACACCATTTTTCATGCGAGGTCTGTGGCATGGCGCGCGCGGCGTTTGACTCGCGGGCGGCCGCACGACTCGCGATCCCACGAAACGAGACGGACGGCCGGCGTTGATGCGGCGCGTCGTCCAGACAACCGAGGAACGACACGATGAAGGCGATCGAGATCACCCAATACGGCGCACCGGAAGTGCTCAAGCTCACTGAGCGGCCGCGCCCCGAACTCAAGCCGGGCGAAGTGCTCATCAAGGTCACCGCGTCGGGCGTGAACCGTCCCGACGTGCTCCAGCGCATCGGGCAGTATCCCGTGCCGCCGGGCGCTTCTGACCTGCCGGGGCTCGAAGTGGCGGGCGAGATCGTCGATGGCAAGCTCGACGGCCCGGATAACCGCTGGGGATTGAAAGTCGGCTCGCGCGTCTGTGCGCTGGTGCAGGGCGGGGGCTATGCCGAGTACTGCGCCGCGCCGCTCTCGCAGGTGCTGCCGGTGCCGCAAGGGCTCTCGGACGTCGAGGCGGCGTCGCTGCCCGAAACGTTCTTCACCGTGTGGAGCAATGTGTTCGATCGCGCTCACCTCGGCGAGACCGAGTCGGGCGAAAAGGAGACGTTGTTGGTGCAGGGCGGCACGAGCGGTATCGGCGTGACGGCGATCCAGCTCGGCGTGGCCATGGGCCATCGCGTGTTCGCGACCGCCGGTTCCGATGAAAAGGCTCGCGCGTGCGAAGCGCTCGGCGCGGAGCGGGGCATCAATTACAAAACCGAAGATTTCGTCGCCGTGACGAAGGCGCTCACCAGCGATCGCGGCGTGGACGTCGTGCTCGACATGGTGGGGGGCGACTATCTGCCGCGTGAAGTGCAGGCGCTGGCATTCGATGGGCGCATCGCGGTCATCGCGCTGCTCGGCGGCAGCAAGGCCACGCTGGATATGGGGGCGCTGCTGCGCCGCCGCCTGACGGTGACCGGCTCGACGCTGCGTCCGCGCTCGGTGGCGTTCAAGGCGGCGATTGCACAGAACCTCTACGAGAAGGTCTGGCCGTTGTTCGCGGCTGGCAAGATCCGGCCGGTGATTTATCAGACGTTCCCGGCCGACCAAGCAGACAAAGCCCACGCATTGATGGAAACGAGTACGCATGTCGGGAAGATCGTGCTGACCTGGTAAGTCATCTCGCGTCGGCGCACGAGGCGAATCCGCGTGAAAGCCCCATTTCATGCGGATTCTCACGTTTGAAAGTCGGCGAAATTGACCCCCATGCCCCTGACGCACTAGAATGAGAGGTTTTTCGTCCTTACGCATTGGGGGATCACGCGTGACAATCGGTACTGCGGGTACTGCGGCTTCGGCTCGCACCCTAGGCCGCAAGGCGGGCAAGCTCGTCGTGGGCAATTGGAAACTGCATGGCAGTCTGGCCGGCAACGAGGCGCTGCTGGGCGACCTGCTGGCGTCACCGGTGTTGAGCGCCCCGGGCGTGACGGCGGCCGTGTGTGTGCCGTTCCCCTATCTCGCGCAATGTCAGGCCCGCCTCTCGGGGCAGGTGCTGGGCTTCGGTGCGCAGGAGGTGTCGGCGCAGGTGAGTGGTGCCTACACGGGCGAAGTCTCCGCGCCGATGATTGCCGAGTTCGGCGCACAGTTCGTGATTGTGGGGCATTCGGAGCGTCGTACGTACCACGGCGAGACCGATGCGGGCGTCGCGGCAAAGACCTTGCGTGTGCTCGACGCGGGCATGACGCCGATCGTGTGCGTCGGCGAGACGCTCGCCGAGCGTGAAGCCGGCGAAACGATGTCTGTCGTGACGCGTCAGCTCGATACGGTGCTCGCGGCGCTGACGGCGGCGCAGGCGGTCCAGATTGTTGTGGCCTATGAGCCGGTCTGGGCGATTGGCACGGGCAAGACGGCAACGTCGGCCGAGGCGCAGGAAGTGCATGCGCATTTGCGCTCGCTGCTGCGTGCGAAGGGCGAGGCGGTGATGGATGTGGCGGTGTTGTACGGCGGCAGTGTGAAGCCGGATAACGCGGCCGAGCTGTTTTCGATGGCGGATGTCGATGGTGGGTTGATCGGCGGGGCGGCGTTGAAGGCGGTCGATTTTCTGGCGATTTGCGAGGCGGGTCTGTCGCGCTGACGCCGATGCCGGATTTCGTAACGGCACGAAATGGTCATGATGCGGTGCATCAAAAATGCACGGCAAGTCGGATTCTTCTATACGGGTGATGAGATGGGGTTGTTGAAAACGTTGTTGATCGTGGTGCAGGTGCTTTCCGCGCTGGGCATCATCGGTCTGGTGTTGCTCCAGCATGGCAAGGGTGCCGATATGGGCGCTGCATTCGGTAGCGGTTCGTCGGGCAGTCTCTTCGGTGCGTCGGGTTCCGCAAACTTCCTGTCGCGGACCACGGCAGTGCTGGCGGCCGTGTTCTTCGTAACCACGCTGGGTCTCACGTATCTCGGTTCGTACAAGCCGGCGGCAAACATCGGTGTCCTTGGTAATTTGCCGGCCGCAACGTCGCCGATGACGGCGTCGGGCGCGGTCGCGGCAAGTGCGCCGGTGAGTGCTTCCGCAGCCAATCCGCAGGACGTGCCGAAGTAAGTCGCAGCGCGGTTTGCAACGTGTAATAAGCCGTAAAGAAAATCGAAAAAAAATCGATTTGTGCGTTGAACAAAATGCTGAAGAGCGCTAATATAGCGGTCTTGAAGCGATTCGTAAGTGACAGCGGATTGCAGAATTTGAATGCCGACGTGGTGAAATTGGTAGACACGCTATCTTGAGGGGGTAGTGGCGAAAGCTGTGCGAGTTCGAGTCTCGCCGTCGGCACCACAGTTCTCCGATGCCAGCCTTGCGTTTATGCTTTGGCTGGCATTTTATTTTGTGCTCACTGTTCATCCGCTTTTTGGCCCCCACGCCAATGACGAAAGCGGTTTTTGGACTAACCAAAAAGAGGGTAGAGTTGAACCTCGGAACCTATTATCCCGTCCTGCTGTTCATTCTGGTAGGTGGCGGTCTTGGGGCGCTACTGATTGGGGTCGGTAAATTCCTCGGCCCCAACAAACCCGACAGCGCAAAACTCTCTCCGTACGAGTGTGGCTTCGAGGCATTCGAAGACGCGCGCATGAAGTTCGATGTGCGCTACTATCTCGTCGCCATCCTTTTCATCCTGTTCGATCTCGAAACGGCATTTCTGTTTCCGTGGGGCGTCGCCCTGCGCGATATCGGCTGGGTGGGCTTTATCTCCATGATGGGTTTCCTGCTTGAGCTGCTGATCGGTTTCGTGTTCCTCTGGAAGCGCGGTGCGCTCGACTGGGAATAAGGCCGGCATCGTATTGGCCGCATTGCAGAAGGATTCAGGGTAAGCATATGAGCATCGAAGGGGTTTTGCGCGAAGGGTTCGTCACCACCACGGCTGACAAACTCATCAACTGGACGCGCACGGGTTCGCTGTGGCCGATGACGTTCGGCCTGGCCTGCTGTGCCGTCGAAATGATGCACGCCGGCGCGGCGCGTTACGATCTGGACCGGTTTGGCGTGGTGTTCCGCCCGAGCCCGCGTCAGTCGGACGTGATGATCGTGGCCGGCACGCTGTGCAACAAGATGGCACCCGCGCTGCGCAAGGTGTACGACCAGATGGCCGAGCCGCGTTGGGTGATCTCGATGGGGTCGTGCGCCAATGGCGGCGGCTACTATCATTACTCCTACTCGGTGGTGCGCGGTTGCGATCGCATCGTGCCGGTCGACGTCTACGTGCCGGGCTGTCCGCCGACGGCCGAGGCGCTCGTCTACGGCATCATCCAGTTGCAGTCGAAGATCAAGCGGACTGCGACGATCGCGCGTAAATAACCGCTCCCGCCCATGTCTAAACTAGAACAACTCAAGACCACCCTGCAAAACGTGCTTGGCGCCCGCGCCGAGCAGTTGGTGGAAGCCCTCGACGAGCTGACGCTGACCGTCAAGGCGAGCGACTATCTCGAGGTCGCGCGCACGCTGCGCGATCATCCCGAGCTCAAGTTCGAGCAGTTGATGGACGTTGCCGGCCTGGACTACTCGGCCTACGGCGACGGTGCCTACGACGGCCCGCGCTACGCCGCCGTCTCGCATCTGCTCTCGCTGACCCACAACTGGCGTCTGCGCGTGCGCGTGTTCGCCCCGGACGACGATCTGCCGGTCGTGGCGTCGTTGATCGATCTGTGGAGTTCGGCCAACTGGTTCGAGCGCGAGGCCTTCGATCTGGTCGGTATCGTGTTCGAAGGGCACCCGGATCTGCGCCGCATTCTGACGGACTACGGCTTTATCGGTCACCCGTTCCGCAAGGACTTCCCGACCTCGGGCTATGTCGAAATGCGTTACGACCCCGAGCAGAAGCGGGTGATCTATCAGCCGGTGACGATCGAGCCGCGCGAAATTACGCCGCGCATCATCCGCGAAGAACATTACGCCGGTCTGAAACATTAAGGTGGCCTTGTGGCAGACATCAAGAACTACACTCTGAACTTCGGTCCGCAGCACCCGGCAGCGCACGGCGTGCTGCGCCTGGTGCTCGAGCTGGATGGCGAAGTGATCCAGCGCGCCGATCCGCACATCGGCCTGTTGCACCGCGCGACGGAAAAGCTCGCCGAGTCGAAGACGTTCCTGCAATCCGTGCCGTACATGGATCGTCTGGACTACGTCTCGATGATGTGCAACGAGCACGCCTACGTGATGGCGATCGAGAAGCTGCTCGGCGTCGACGTGCCGATTCGCGCGCAATACATCCGTGTGATGTTCGACGAAATCACGCGGATTCTGAATCACCTGATGTGGATTGGTTCCCACGCACTCGACGTGGGCGCGATGGCGGTATTCCTGTATGCCTTCCGTGAACGCGAAGACCTGTTCGACGTGTACGAAGCCGTCTCGGGTGCCCGTATGCACGCGGCCTACTACCGTCCGGGCGGCGTGTATCGCGACCTGCCGGACGCGATGCCGCAATATCGCGCATCGAAGTTCCACAACGAGCGCGCCATCAAGAAGATGAACGAAGCACGCGAAGGCTCGTTGCTCGACTTCATCGAAGACTTCACCAACCGCTTCCCGAAGTGTGTCGACGAGTACGAAACGCTGCTCACCGACAACCGTATCTGGAAGCAGCGCCTGGTGGGGATCGGCGTCGTGTCGCCCGAGCGTGCCATGCAGCTCGGCTTCTCCGGCGCTATGCTGCGCGGCTCGGGCATTGCCTGGGATCTGCGCAAAAAGCAGCCGTACGAAGTGTACGATCGTCTCGATTTCGACATTCCTGTGGGCAAGGAAGGCGATTGCTACGACCGCTATCTGGTGCGCGTGGAAGAAATGCGCCAGTCTGTCCGCCTGATCCGCCAGTGCGTGACGTGGCTGCGTGCCAATGAAGGTCCGGTGATTACGGACAATCACAAGGTGGCGCCGCCCTCGCGGGTCGAAATGAAGTCGAACATGGAAGAGCTGATTCACCATTTCAAGCTCTTCACCGAAGGCTTCCACGTGCCCGCCGGCGAAACGTATGCCGCCGTCGAGCACCCGAAGGGCGAGTTCGGCATCTACCTGGTGTCGGACGGCGCGAACAAGCCGTACCGCCTGAAGATTCGTGCGCCGGGCTTTGCCCATCTTTCCGCGCTCGACGAGATGGCGAAGGGCCACATGATTGCCGATGCTGTGGCGATCATCGGGACCCAGGACATCGTGTTCGGCGAGATCGATCGCTAAACGCGCAGTGGGCGCCTCTGGCGCCCTTAAGTTTTAATTCGGCAGGGTTTCGCAGGTCGATGCCATTGCCGTTCCAGTTGCCGTGCCTGTGAGTCGCGGGTGGCCGAAAAAACCGGTCTGCCAGCGCTGGCGCGAGCGGGGATAACGTTTTAAAGAACCGTCGGATCGGAAATGCTTTCTCCCGAAGCCCTGAAGAAAATCGACCGTGCCGTTGCCAAATACCCTGCCGACCAGAAACAGTCGGCGGTGATGCACGCCCTTGCCGTAGCGCAGGTCGAGAAAGGCTGGTTGTCGCCCGAAGTGATGCAATTCGTGGCGGACTACCTCGAGATGCCCGCAGTCGCGGTGCAAGAGGTCGCAACCTTCTACACCATGTTCAACACGCGCCCCGTGGGCAAGTTCAAGTTGACCGTGTGCACGAACCTGCCTTGCCAGCTTACGCGTGGCGAAGAGATGGCGAAGTACCTGAAAGAGAAGCTGGGTGTCGACTACAACGACATCACGCCGGACGGTCTCTTCACGGTCAAGGAAGGCGAGTGCATGGGCGCTTGCGGCGACGCACCCGTCCTGCTGGTGAACAACCATCGCATGTGCGGCTTCATGAACGAAGCCAAGGTCGACGCGCTCCTCGACGAGCTCAAGGCCACGGGCGCCGCGGGAGAGAAAGCATGACGTCGCTGCACAACCGTCACATCAAGCCGCTGATCCTCGCCGACCTCAATGGCGAGAACTGGCACCTCGAAGATTACGTCAAGCGCGGGGGGTACCAGCAGCTTGCCCGTATCCTGAAGGAAGGCCTCACGCCGGAGCAGGTCATTGCCGACGTCAAGGCATCGGGCCTGCGTGGCCGCGGAGGCGCAGGCTTCCCGACGGGGCTCAAGTGGAGCTTCATGCCGCGCGCGTTCCCGGGGCAGAAGTACCTTGTCTGTAACTCGGACGAAGGCGAACCCGGTACGTTCAAGGATCGCGACATCCTGCGCTACAACCCGCATGCGTTGATCGAAGGCATGGCCATCGGCGGTTTCGCCATGGGCATCACCGTCGGTTACAACTACATCCACGGCGAAATCTACGAAGTGTACGAACGCTTCGAAGAGGCGCTCGAGGAAGCGCGCGCTGCCGGTTATCTGGGCGACAACATTCTCGGCACTGACTTCTCGTTCGAGCTGCATGCGCACCATGGCTATGGTGCGTACATCTGCGGCGAAGAGACTGCGCTGCTCGAATCGCTTGAAGGCAAGAAAGGCCAGCCGCGTTTCAAGCCGCCTTTCCCGGCGAGCTTCGGTCTGTACGGCAAGCCGACGACCATCAACAACACCGAGACGTTCGCTGCGGTTCCGTTCTTGCTGGCCACTGGCCCGCAGCAGTACCTGGAAATGGGCAAGCCGAACAACGGCGGCACCAAGATCTTCTCGGTGTCGGGCGACGTCGAGCTGCCGGGTAACTACGAAGTGCCCCTGGGCACGCCGTTCGGCGAGTTGCTGGAACTGGCCGGTGGCATGCGCGGTGGCAAGAAGCTCAAGGCCGTGATTCCGGGCGGCTCGTCGGCACCGGTCGTGCCGGCCGGGCTGATGATGGAAACGACGATGGACTACGACAGCATCGCCAAGGCTGGATCGATGCTGGGCTCGGGCGCCGTGATCGTCATGGACGAGACACGCTGCATGGTGCGCTCGCTGTTGCGCCTGTCGTACTTCTACTACGAAGAATCGTGCGGTCAGTGCACGCCGTGCCGTGAGGGCACTGGCTGGCTGTGGCGCGTGGTCAATCGAATCGAGCATGGCGAAGGTCGCCAGGAAGATCTGGACCTGCTCAACTCGGTGGCCGAGAACATCATGGGCCGCACCATTTGCGCGCTGGGCGACGCCGCAGCGATGCCAGTGCGCGGCATGCTCAAACACTTCTGGGACGAGTTCGCCTACCACGTCGAGCACAAGCATTGCTTGGTCGGCGCTCACTAATCCCTTTTGACGCTTGGCATTGAACCGCTATGGTTGAAATCGAAATTGACGGCCAAAAGGTCGAGGTGCCCGAAGGCAGCATGGTGATCCAGGCTGCCAAGAAGAACGGCACCTATATTCCCCACTTCTGTTACCACAAGAAGCTGTCCATCGCCGCGAACTGCCGCATGTGCCTGGTCGAGGTCGAGAAGGCCCCGAAGGCGGTGCCGGCCTGTGCCACACCGGTGGCCAACGGCATGATCGTGCGCACCAACTCCGAGAAGGCTGTGAAGGCGCAGCAATCGGTGATGGAGTTCCTGCTGATCAACCACCCGCTCGATTGCCCGATCTGCGATCAGGGGGGCGAGTGCCAACTGCAGGACCTGGCCGTCGGTTACGGCAAGTCGGCGTCGCGCTATCAGGAAGAGAAGCGCGTGGTGTTCCACAAGAATGTCGGCCCGCTCATCTCGATGGAAGAGATGTCGCGCTGCATTCACTGCACCCGTTGCGTGCGTTTCGGCCAGGAAGTGGCCGGCGTGATGGAGTTCGGCATGCTGGGGCGCGGCGAGCACTCGGAAATCACGTCGTTCGTCGGCAAGACGGTCGACTCCGAACTCTCGGGCAATATGATCGACCTGTGCCCAGTCGGTGCCCTGACCTCGAAGCCGTTCCGCTACAGCGCCCGGACGTGGGAGCTGTCGCGCCGCAAGTCGGTGAGCCCTCACGACGGCGTGGGTGCGAACCTCGTGGTGCAAGTGAAGAACAACCAGGTCATGCGCGTTGTGCCGCTCGAAAACGAAGCGCTCAACGAATGCTGGATCTCGGACAAGGATCGTTTCTCGTACGAAGGTCTGAACAGCGACGAGCGCCTCACCAAGCCTATGCTCAAGCAAGGCGGCGAGTGGCACGAAGTCGACTGGCAGACGGCGCTCGAATATGTCGGGCATGGTCTGACGGACATCATCCGCGACCACGGCGCCGATGCCGTCGCCGGGCTGGCCTCGCCGCACGCCACGATCGAAGAACTGCACCTGCTGCAAAAGTTCGTGCGCGCCTTGGGCAGCGATAACGTCGACTTCCGTCTGCGTCAGACGGACGTGTCGGGCGGCACCCAGGGGGCTCCGTGGCTCGGCCTGCCGATCGCGGACCTCGACACGCTGCAAAGCGCGCTGGTCGTCGGCTCGTTCCTGCGCAAGGATCATCCGCTGTTCGCTTCGCGTCTGCGCTCCGCGGTGAAGGCCGGTGGCCAATTGCACGTGCTGCACGGCTCGGACGACGATCTGCTGGTGAAGCTCGCCAACAAGATCATCGCCGCACCGAGCGCATGGGTGAGCGAGCTGGCCGGTATCGCGCTCGCCGCGGCGGCGGCCAAGGGCGTTGCCGCCCCGACTGAGCTCGCCGGCGTGAACGTCAGCGACACGGCCAACGCCATCGCCGCCTCGCTGGTGAACGGCGAGCGTCGTGCCATCCTGCTGGGCAACGCCGTGGTGCAGCATCCGCAATTCGCACAACTGCACGCCATCGCGCAAGTGATCGCCGATATCACCGGCGCCACGCTGGGCTTCCTCACCGAAGGCGCCAACACGGTCGGTGCCTACGCGGTGAAGGCCACGAACGCCAAGGGCGCCGCTGCGCTGTTCGCGCAACCGCGCCAGGCGTATCTGCTGCTGAACGCCGAGCCGGAGTACGACTCGGCCGATGCGAAGCAAGCGCTCACGGCATTGAACGCCGCGAAGATGGTGGTCTCGCTCTCGCCGTTCAAGCACGGCCTCGAGTACGCCGACGTGCTGCTGCCGATCGCCCCGTTCACGGAGACGGCCGGTACGTTCGTCAACGCCGAAGGGCTGCCGCAACACTTCAACGGTGTGGTGCGTGCGCTGGGCGAGACGCGTCCGGGCTGGAAGGTGCTGCGCGTGCTGGGCAATCTGCTCAAGCTGCAAGGCTTCGCGCAGGACACCGCGGAACAGGTGCGCGACGAAGCGCTCGCCGGATTCTCGGTCGCCTCGCTCGACAACCGCGCCAAGGCCGCGCTGGCTGCACCGACGGCAGCCGGGCAGGGCCTGGAGCGTCTGGCCGACGTGCCGATCTACTCGGCCGACGCGCTGGTACGCCGTGCCCCGTCGCTGCAACTGACCAACGACGCCAAGGCCGCGCTGCGTGCCACGCTCCCGGCGGCGCTGTTCGATCGCCTGGGCCTCGTCGCGGGCGCCGCCGTGCGCGTGCGTCAGGGCGATGCGGTGGTCACGCTGCCGGCTGCGCGTTCGGAAACGTTGCCTGCCAATGTGGTGCGCGTGCCGGCGGCCACGCCGGCATCCGCCGCGCTTGGCGCGATGTTCGGTGAAATTTCGGTGGAGAAGGCGTAAATGAGCCTGAACGAAGTCATCAATCAATACGGCACGCAACTGCTGGGCGTGGCCTGGCCGACGGTGTGGGCGCTGGTCCGCATCCTCGTCGTGGCCGTGATCCTGCTGCTGTGCGTGGCGTACCTGATTCTGTGGGAGCGCAAGCTCATCGGCTGGATGCACGTGCGTCTGGGTCCGAACCGCGTGGGCCCGGCGGGTCTGCTCCAGCCGATCGCCGACGTGTTGAAGCTCCTGCTCAAGGAAGTCATTACGCCGTCGCAGGTGAGCAAGGGCATTTACGCCATCGCGCCGGTGATGGCCGTGCTGCCCGCCTTCGCGATCTGGGCGGTGATTCCGTTCCAGCCGGGCGCCGTGCTGGCCGACGTGAATGCCGGGCTGCTCTACGCCATCGCGATTTCGTCGATCGGCGTGTACGGCGTGATTCTCGCCGGCTGGGCATCGAACTCGAAATACGCCTTCCTCGGCGCCATGCGCGCGTCGGCCCAGATGATTTCGTACGAAATCGCCATGGGCTTCGCGCTGGTGACGGTGCTGATGACGGCCGGCTCGCTCAACCTGTCGGACATCGTGCGCTCGCAAGAGCACGGCATGTTCGCGGGCCTGGGGCTGAACCTGCTGTCGTGGAACTGGCTGCCGCTGCTGCCGATGTTCGTCGTCTACTTCGTCTCGGGCATTGCCGAAACGAACCGCCACCCGTTCGACGTGGTGGAAGGCGAATCGGAAATCGTGGCCGGTCACATGATCGAATACTCGGGCATGGGCTTCGCCCTGTTCTTCCTGGCCGAGTACATCAACATGATCATCATCTCGGCGCTGGCCTCGGTGCTGTTCCTGGGGGGCTGGAGTGCGCCGTTCGGCTTCCTGTCGTTCATCCCGGGTGTGTTCTGGCTGGCGTTCAAGGTGTTCCTGCTGCTGTCGGTGTTCATCTGGGTGCGTGCGACGTTCCCGCGCTACCGCTACGACCAGATCATGCGTCTGGGCTGGAAGGTATTCCTGCCGCTGACGATCATCTGGGTGATCGTGGTGGGTGTCTGGATCATGTCCCCCTGGAACATCTGGGGCTGAGGCGAACGGAGTAGAGGAATCCCATGGTAAGGGCAATCAAAGACTTTTTCGGCAGTTTCCTGTTGTTGGAACTGCTCAAGGGCATGGCGCTCACAGGGCGCTATACGTTCGCACGCAAGGTGACGGTGCAGTTTCCGGAAGAGAAGACGCCGATGTCGCCGCGGTTTCGCGGTCTGCATGCGCTGCGCCGTTATCCGAATGGTGAAGAGCGCTGCATCGCCTGCAAGCTGTGCGAAGCGGTGTGCCCGGCAATGGCCATCACGATCGAGTCGGATGTGCGCGACGACGGCACCCGCCGTACCACGCGCTACGACATCGATCTGACCAAGTGCATTTTCTGCGGCTTCTGCGAAGAAAGCTGCCCGGTGGACTCGATCGTCGAGACGCACATTCTCGAGTACCACGGCGAGAAGCGTGGCGATCTGTACTTCACCAAGGAGATGTTGCTCGCGGTGGGCGATCGTTACGAAAACGAGATCGCGGCGGCCAAGGCGGCCGATGCGCCGTACCGTTAAGCAGGGCAGGGCGCAGCGCAGCGACGGTGCGCCCGGTACGGCAATTGACGTTGGCTAATTCTCGCAACACCCGGTGATTATGGAATTCACAACCTTTCTTTTCTACGTGTTTGCGCTGATCCTCGTGATCTCCGGCCTGAAGGTCGTGACCGCGCGCAACCCCGTACAGTCGGCACTGTTCCTGGTGCTCGCCTTCTTCAACGCCGCGGCGATCTGGATGCTGCTCGAGGCCGAGTTCCTCGCCATCATGCTGGTGCTCGTGTATGTCGGCGCGGTGATGGTGCTGTTCCTGTTCGTGGTGATGATGATCGACATCAATCTCGACGAACTGCGGCGCGGTTTCGGCAAGTTCATCCCGCTGGCGAGCGCTGTCGGCGCGATCATGATCGTCGAATCGGCACTGGTGCTCATGCGCGGCTACGGCGCCACGCGCTCGCCGGTCAAGGCGGTCTCGGCCCCGGACGTGGCGAACACCAAGGCGCTTGGTATCGCGCTGTACACCGACTATATCTTTGCCTTCGAAGTGGCAGGTCTGATCCTGCTGGTGGCGGTCGTGGCGGCAGTTGCGCTGACCATGCGTACCCGTAAGGACCACAAACAGACCGACCCGAGCCAGCAGGTGCGCGTGAAGGCGCGCGACCGCGTGCGTCTGGTGTCGATGCCCGCCGAAGCCCGGCAGCAGTCCACCGGCACCGACGCGCCGGCGGCGGAATAAGGAGACAGCATGATCTCGTTGTCGCTAGCGCATTACCTGGTGTTGGGCGCGATTCTCTTCGCGATCAGCATTACCGGTATCTTCCTCAACCGCAGAAATGTGATTGTGCTGCTCATGGCCATCGAGCTGATGTTGCTCGCGGTCAATCTGAACTTCGTCGCGTTTTCGCATTACCTGGGCGACATTGCCGGTCAGGTATTCGTGTTCTTCATTCTTACGGTGGCCGCGGCGGAAGCCGCGATCGGGCTGGCCATTCTGGTCACGCTGTTCCGTAAGCTCGAAACGGTCAACGTCGAAGATCTCGACCGCCTCAAGGGTTAAACAAAGCGAACGCTGTTATGGCATCCACATTGAATCCCAACCTGCTGCTCGCGATCCCGCTGGCGCCGCTCGTCGGCTCCTTGATTGCCGGCCTGTTCGGCAAGCAAGTCGGACGCGCGGGCGCCCACACGGTCACGATCCTCGGCGTACTGGTCGCGTTTGTCCTGTCGGTCATGACGTTCATCGACGTCATGAACGGGGCGAGCTTCAACGCCACCGTCTACGAATGGGCCCGCATCGGCGAGCTCAAGCTCGAGATCGGCTTCCTCGTCGACACGCTCACCGTCACGATGATGTGCGTGGTCACTTCCGTCTCGCTCATGGTGCACATCTACACCATCGGCTACATGGCGGAAGATCCTGGCTACCAGCGCTTCTTCTCGTACATCTCGCTGTTCACGTTCTCGATGTTGATGCTCGTGATGAGCAACAACTTCCTGCAACTGTTCTTCGGCTGGGAAGCGGTGGGCCTGGTTTCGTACCTGCTGATCGGTTTCTGGTACACGCGTCCGACCGCGATCTACGCCAACATGAAGGCGTTCCTGGTCAACCGCGTCGGCGACTTCGGCTTCCTGCTCGGTATCGGCCTGCTGCTGGCCTTCACCGGCACGCTGAACTACGGCGAAGTGTTCGCCAAGGCCAACGAGGTCGCGGCCCTGTCGTTTCCGGGCACCGACTGGCGCCTGATCACCGTGGCCTGTATCTGCCTGTTCATCGGTGCGATGGGTAAGTCGGCGCAGTTCCCGCTGCACGTGTGGCTGCCGGACTCGATGGAAGGCCCGACCCCGATTTCGGCACTGATTCACGCGGCCACGATGGTGACCGCGGGGATCTTCATGGTGAGCCGCATGTCGCCGCTGTTCGAACTCTCGGACACGGCGCTGTCGTTCATCACGATCATCGGCGCGATCACCGCGTTGTTCATGGGCTTCCTGGGCATGATCCAGAACGACATCAAGCGTGTCGTGGCCTACTCGACGCTCTCGCAGCTCGGTTACATGACGGTCGCGCTCGGCGTGTCGGCCTACCCGGTCGCCATCTTCCACCTGATGACGCACGCGTTCTTCAAGGCGCTGCTGTTCCTCGGTGCGGGCTCGGTCATCATGGGCATGCATCACGATCAGGACATGCGCAACATGGGCGGCCTGTGGAAGTACATGCCGATCACATGGATCACGTCGCTGCTGGGCTCGCTCGCGCTGATCGGGACACCGTTCTTCGCCGGGTTCTACTCGAAGGACTCGATCATCGAAGCCGTGGCCGCCTCGCATCTGCCGGGCTCGGGCTTCGCGTACTTCGCCGTGGTCGCCAGCGTCTTCGTCACGGCGTTCTACTCGTTCCGCATGTACTTCATGGTCTTCCACGGCAAGGAGCGTTTCGGTCAGGTGCATCACGACCATGACGAGCATCACGAGGAAGAAGAGGAAACCGCCGATCACCACCACGGTCTGGCCCCGGGTCAGAAGCCGCACGAGTCGCCGGCGGTGGTCACGATCCCGTTGATTCTGCTGGCGATTCCGTCGGTCATCATCGGCGCCATCGCGATTGCCCCGATGCTGTTCGGCAGCTTCTTCAAGCAGGGCGTGGCGTTCAAGGACGTGATCTACGTTGGCGAAAACCATCCGGCGATGGAAGAGCTGAGCCACGATTTCCACGGCTGGCTGGCGATGGCGTTGCACTCGTTCGGCACGCTCCCGATCGCCCTGTCGGCGCTGGGCATCGTGCTCGCGGCGTTCTTCTACCTGAAGCGCCCGGATATTCCGGAAGCGCTGAAAAATCGGTTCTCGGGCATCTACAACCTGCTCGACAACAAGTACTACATGGACAAGATCAACGAAGTGGTCTTCGCCAAGGGCGCGCTCAAGATCGGTCGCGGCCTGTGGAAGGCTGGCGATCAAGGTCTCATCGATGGCGCAGTCGTGAACGGCAGCGCGCGTCTGGTGGGCTGGTTCGCCGGTGTCATCCGCTTCGTTCAATCCGGTTACATCTACCACTACGCGTTCGCCATGATCCTCGGCATGCTCGGGCTCCTGACGCTGTTTGTGACGTTGAACGGCAAGTAATAGGGGGAGCCAACAATAATGCAATCGCTACCGCTTCTGAGTCTGGCCATCTGGCTACCCATCATCTCGGGGATCGTTGTCCTCGCGGTGGGGAATGACCGCAACCCGGGCGGCGCACGTGCGCTGTCGCTCATCGGGTCGCTGATGAGCTTCCTGGTCACGCTGCCGTTGATCTCGAACTTCGACGCCAATACGGCGGCGTTCCAGTTTGTCGAGAAATCGAGCTGGATCGACCGCTTCCACATCAACTACTTCCTCGGCATCGACGGCATCTCGCTGTGGCTGATCGTGCTGACTTCGCTTATCACGGTGATCGTGGTGATCGCGGGTTGGGAAGTGATCACGGAGCGCGTCGCCCAGTACATGGCCGCGTTTCTGATCCTCTCGGGTCTGATGATCGGGGTGTTCTCGGCGCAAGACGGCCTGCTGTTCTACGTCTTCTTCGAGGCCACGCTGATCCCGATGTACCTGATCATCGGTGTGTGGGGCGGCCCGAACCGGGTGTATGCCGCGTTCAAGTTCTTCCTGTACACGCTGCTCGGCTCGCTGCTCATGCTGGTCGCGCTGATCTACCTCTACAACGTGACGCACTCGTTCACGCTGACCGACTGGTACGCCGCGAAGCTGCCGATGAACGTGCAGATACTGCTGTTCGTGGCGTTCTTCATGGCCTTCGCCGTGAAGGTGCCGATGTGGCCGGTGCATACCTGGTTGCCGGACGCCCACGTGGAAGCGCCGACCGGCGGCTCGGTCGTGCTGGCCGCGATCATGCTCAAGCTTGGGGCCTACGGTTTCCTGCGCTTCTCGCTGCCGATCGCCCCGGACGCCAGTCACTACCTGTCGGGCTTTATGATCACGCTCGCGCTGATCGCCGTCGTCTACATCGGCCTCGTGGCCCTGGTGCAGACCGACATGAAGAAGCTGGTGGCGTATTCGTCGATCGCTCACATGGGCTTCGCGATTCTCGGCTTCTTCATGTTCAGCGAAATCGGCATGCAGGGTGCGCTGGTCCAGATGATCTCGCACGGCTTCGTCTCGGGCGCCATGTTCCTGTGTATCGGTGTGCTGTACGACCGCATGCACTCGCGCAACATCGCCGACTACGGCGGTGTGGTGAACACGATGCCGAAGTTCGCAGCGCTGTTCATGCTGTTCACGATGGCCAACAGCGGTCTGCCGGCGACGTCGGGCTTCGTGGGCGAATTCCTGGTGATCCTGGGCGCCGTGAAGCTGAATTTCTGGGTGGGTCTGCTCGCTGCGACCTCGCTGATCACCGGTGCGGCGTATTCGCTGTGGATGTACAAGCGCGTGATTTTCGGCGCGATCGCCAACGATCACGTGCGCGAGCTGGTCGACATCAACAAGCGCGAATTCTTCATGCTGGCCGTGCTGGCGGCGCTCACGCTGTTCATGGGTATCTATCCGAAGCCCTTCACCGACCTGATGCACACCTCCGTCGTTAACCTCCTCGCCCACGTGGCGCAGACCAAGCTGCCTTAATCGGGGAGGATATCCAGATCATGCAAAACATCAATCTGCTGCCTGCGTTGCCGGAGGCCATCCTGCTGCTCATGATCCTCGTGATCATGATGTGCGACGCGTTCCTCGGCCAGACGCGCAAGCTCAACTACGTGCTGGCGCTCATCACGTCCGCAGTCGTGTCCGTGCTGTGGGCATGCAACGCCAGTGATCCGGCGTCGCACTACCTGTTCGGTAATGTGTTCGTCGCCGATCCGATGTCGAACCTGCTCAAGGCCTTTGGCGGCCTCGCTACGTTCGTCACGTTCGTCTACGGTCAAAAGTATCTGGAAGCCCGCGGTCTCGCCCGCGGCGACTTCTACGTTCTCAGCCTGTTCTCGCTGCTGGGCCTGTCGGTGATGATCTCGGGCAACAACTTCCTGACCTTGTACCTGGGTCTGGAACTGATGTCGCTGTCGCTGTACGCCCTTGCCGCCGTCTGGCGCGATTCGACGAACGCGACCGAGTCGGCCATGAAGTATTACGTGCTGGGGGCGCTCGCCTCGGGCTTCCTGCTGTACGGCATGTCGATGATGTACGGCGCGACCGGCTCGCTCGAACTGTCCAAGGTCTTCGAAGTCATCGCTTCGGGTGCTGTGAACAAGGTCGTGCTGGTGTTCGGCGTTGTGTTCGTGGTGGCCGGTCTGGCGTTCAAGCTCGGCGCTGCGCCGTTCCACATGTGGGTGCCCGACGTCTACCAGGGCGCGCCGACCCCGGTCACGCTGCTCATCGGTGGCGCGCCGAAGCTGGGCGCCTTCGCGCTGCTGCTGCGCTTGCTCGTCGAAGGCATGCTGCCGCTGGCGATCGACTGGCAGCAGATGCTGATCATCATGGCGGTGCTCTCGCTGGTGATCGGTAACCTGACGGCGATCGTGCAGACCAACGTCAAGCGCCTGCTGGCCTACTCGACCATCTCGCACATGGGCTTCGTGCTGCTGGGCATGCTCTCGGGCGTGGTGGGCGGCAAGATCGACGGGATCGCCGACGCCTACGGTTCGTCGATGTTCTACAGCGTGATCTACCTGCTCACGACGCTGGGCACGTTCGGTATCGTGCTGCTGCTCTCGCGCCAAGGCTTCGAGGCAGAGAATCTCTCCGATCTGAAGGGCCTGAACCAGCGTAGCCCGTGGTTCGCGTTCGTGATGCTGATGCTGATGTTCTCGCTGGCCGGCATTCCGCCGCTGGCAGGCTTCTACGCCAAGCTGGCCGTGCTGCAAGCCGTGGTGAACGCGGGCATGGTGTGGTTGGCGGTGGTGGCGGTGTTGGCCTCGCTGATCGGTGCGTTCTACTACCTGCGTGTCGTCAAGCTGATGTACTTCGACAAGGCCGATGACCACAATGCGCTGCAGGGCAGCGGCACGATGCGTTTCGTGCTGTCGCTCAACGGTTTGGTCCTGCTGTACCTGGGCTTGATGCCTGGCCCGCTGATGGACTGGTGCCTGCGCACCATCAAGCTGACGCTCGCCAGCTGAGCGCGTTAGACTACACGAAGGCGGCCGGGCGGGTCGAAATGACCGGCCCGGCGCACGACAGACGAACGGGCGGAGGGATGATCGATGGGTATGTCGGCAGGCGGTATGCTGGTGATTGTGCTGTCCCTGTTGGGCGCGAATCTGCCGTTCGTGAACCAGCGCCTGTTTGGCGTCATCGCGCTCAAACGAGCGGTCAAGCCGCTGTGGTGCCGGCTGGTCGAGATGGCGGTGGCTTACTTCGTGGTGGGGGCGCTCGGTTATCTGATCGAGTCGGGCATCGGCAACGTGTTTTCGCAGGGCTGGCAGTTCTATGCGGTCACGGCTAGTCTTTTCGTCGTGTTCGCGTTTCCGGGCTTCGTGTACCGGTATTTGTGGCGCCATCGACCGGCTGCCGTTGTGGCCTGAGATGTTTGCTTCGCAAGACGCCGCCCTTGGGCGGCGTTTTGTTTTGGGTTCGCCAATTTTCAGCCGTGGAGGGCTTATGACCCAGCGTCAATTCGACGATCGACATCTGATTGAGACGCGTCTTGAGAGCGATACGGTCTATGACGGTTCGTTCCTGACCATCAAGCGCGACCGCGTGCGTCTACCCGACGGCAAGACGGCAACGCGCGAATACACCACCCATCCGGGGGCCGTCATGGTGATCCCGCTCTTCGACGACGGCCAGGTGCTCATGGAGCGTCAGTATCGGTATCCGCTCGAGCGCGTGATGACGGAGCTGCCCGCCGGCAAGCTCGACGACGCGGAGGGCGGTCTCGCGTGCGGCCAGCGTGAGTTGCTGGAAGAGACGGGGTATCGCGCCGAGCGCTGGGATTACCTCACGCGTATTCACCCGGTGATTTCGTACTCGACGGAATTCATCGACATCTGGCTTGCGCGCGACCTCACGCTTGGCGAACAACGCCTCGACGAGGGCGAGTTTCTCGACGTGTTCAAGATGCCCGCGACCGAACTGCTGCAATGGGTGCGGGACGGGCGTATCACGGACGTCAAATCGATCATCGGCGCGTTCTGGCTGGAAAAGATATTATCGGGCGTGTGGCAGCCGAACGAGCGGTCGCCACAACGCTGATCCATCGTCATTTTTTTCGATCCCCGGTCTCGTGACCCACGGGGTCGGGATACATCCATTGCGTCATGAAGGTTTTTGACTTGCGTTGTGCACACGAGCACACCTTCGAGGGCTGGTTCGGCTCGGAGGACGATTACCTGTCGCAGCAAGCGCGGGGGCTGGTGACATGCCCCGTCTGCGGCGACGCGAAGATTGCCCGCATGCCGTCTGCGCCGCGCCTGAATCTGTCGGGGGCGACGTTGCGTGCCGAAGGCGCGCCGGCCGCGCGACCGCCCGGCGATTCGGCCTCGCGGGACGTCGCCAAAGCGAAAAGCGAGCTGCAGACGCTCTGGATGAAGGCGGTGCGTCACGTCATGGCGAACACGGAAGACGTGGGCAGCCAGTTTGCCGAGGAAGCCCGCAAGATTCACTATGCGGAAGCCCCGGAGCGCAATATTCGCGGCACGGTGTCGCGCGAAGAGAGCGAAGCACTGGCGGAAGAGGGCATCGACGTCATGCCGCTGCCGATTCCCGACGGCTTCAAGGATACGTTGCAGTAAGCCCGTAACCGTCTGGCGGATGACGCCAGCACGCCGCATGCAGGAGCTAGCGATGGCAACTCTCGAGTACTACTTCGAAGACTTCACGGTCGGTGACACCTTCGATCTGGGCGAATACACGTTCACGGCGGACGAGATCGTGCATTTTGCGCGGCAATTCGATCCCCAGCCGTTTCACATCGATGAAGCGGCCGGGCGCGAGTCGCATTTCGGTGGGCTGGTGGCCAGCGGCTGGCACACGTGCAGCATCATGATGCGGATGAACGTCGACCAACTGCTCTCGCGCTCGTCGAGCATGGGGTCGCCGGGCGTCGAGCAGATCGAGTGGCTCAAACCGGTGCGTCCGGGAGACACGATCACGGTCACGAGCAGCACGCTGGAAGTGCGCGCGTCGAAAAGCCGTCCCGATCGGGGCATCGTGCGCCAGCTCTGGACGGCGACGAATCAGCACGGCGAAGAAGTGTGCCGGTTCCGCGGAACCGGGCTCTATTTGAAGCGCGGTGACTGAGTCACGCGAGCGTCGGGCTCACCCACGCTCGCGTCGGCCTGCCGCGGCGGTCTCAATGTGACAGATCGCTCACCGAGGCCGCCGGGGCATCGCGTTTGACCTGCGTGATGCCGTCTTCCATCTGCTCGGCGCTCGAAAACATCTGGCTTTGACCGATGATCTCGCCATTGCGCGCCTTGAGCACGAAATACGGGCGGCCGGACGTCGACGTCTTGCGCTCGAAACGGTGGTCCTCGGCCGAATTCTTGCGAACGGACTCGATGCCGTTCTGCGCAGAGGCCCGCGCCTTGTATGTCTCGGACGAAAGGATAATGTGCCCGCTGTCGGCCATCAGGTGAAAGTGGAATTCACCGTTGGGACTGCGCTTGAGTTCGAACTTGCCTGACATATGTGGATCTCCCGGATCTTCCAAAAGCCAGCGGCGAGGGACTGCGAACTGCAAGGGGACGACGGCGGCCAGCCGCGTCGCAGACGTTTGAAAAACGTCTGCAGGTACGTGTTCGGCGTGTTCGACGCGCCTACGCATCGAGCGTAATGCGCCTAGATTAGCACCGCCAGCGTCGCGGCGAAACCGCAGTCTGTTGCGAAGTGTCAACCACTTCGCTCTACGCCCCGCCGGACCGTCACCGCTCGCCCGTGGCCTAATGGCGCGCGTATTGCGTCGCGCCGAACAGTATCTCGCGGGCCTTGGCATCCTGAAGCGGCTTGCGCGCGTCGGCCAGCACCTTGATGCCGCGCTGCACGGCCGGACGGGCCTCGATGGCGTCGAACCAGCGTTGCACATTGGGGAAGTCCGACATCACCACACCTTGATTCTTCCACGAGCGCAGCCACGGCCAGATCGCAATATCCGCAATGGTGTACATGTTGCCCGATACGTAGGGGTGATGACCGAGCTGCTTGTCGAGCACGCCGTACAGGCGCCGGGCCTCATTGGTGTAGCGCTTGATCGCGTAATCGATTTTCTCGGGCGCGTAGATCCGAAAATGGTGCGCCTGACCGAGCATCGGTCCCACGCCCCCCATCTGGAACATCAGCCATTCGAGCGTCTCGTACTTGCCGCGCACATCCTCGGGCAGGAAGCGCCCGGTCTTGCCCGCCAGATACAGCAGGATCGCTCCCGACTCGAACAGCGAGATTGGCTTGCCGTCCGGCCCGTCCTCGTCGACGATGGCCGGAATCTTGTTGTTCGGCGAGATGGCGAGGAAGGCGTCCTTGAACTGGTCGCCCGCCCCGATATCGACGGCATGTGCGTGGTAGGGCAACCCGCACTCTTCGAGCATGATGTGGACCTTGTGGCCGTTGGGCGTGGCCCAGGAATAGAGCTGAATCAATTGTGGCTCCTTGTTGGGGTGTCAGTTGACGACGGGGCGCCGGGGGCGCTCGGCGCGCTCGCGTAGCGCGCCAGTTCCAGCTTGGCGATGGCGTTGCGATGGACTTCGTCGGGGCCGTCCGCGAAGCGCAACGTGCGCGCGCTCGCATACGCGTAGGCCAGCGGGAAGTCTCCCGAGAGCCCCGCCGCGCCATGCGCCTGCATCGCCCAGTCGAGCACCTGACACGCCATGGTCGGCGCCACGACCTTGATCATGGCGATCTCGGCCCGCGCCGCCTTGTTGCCGACGGTATCCATCATATAGGCGGCCTTGAGCGTGAGCAGGCGCGCCTGTTCGATCAAACACCGGGCTTCGGCGATGCGCTCGCGCGTGACGCCCTGCGCCGCGATCGGCTTGCCGAACGCCACCCGCGAGAGCGTGCGCTGGCACATCAGCGAAAGCGCACGCTCGGCCAGCCCGATGAGCCGCATGCAGTGGTGGATACGCCCCGGGCCGAGACGCCCCTGCGCGATCTCGAAGCCGCGTCCCTCGCCGAGCAGGAGACTGCTGGCCGGCACACGAACGTCATCGAGCACGATTTCCATATGGCCGTGTGGGGCGTCGTCGTAGCCGAAGACGGTGAGCGGGCGCACGCGCGTTACGCCCTTGGCGTCGGCCGGCACGAGAATCATCGACTGTTGGGCATGCTTAGGCGCGTCCGGATCGGTCTTGCCCATCACGATGTAGACGGCGCAACGTGGGTCGCCCGCGCCGGTCGACCACCACTTGCGGCCATTGATGACGTAGTCGTCGCCGTCGCGGCGAATGCGGCACTGGACGTTGGTGGCGTCGGACGACGCCACGTCCGGCTCCGTCATCAGAAAGGCGGAACGGATCTCGCCGCGCAGCAGCGGTTCGAGCCATTGCGCCTTTTGCGCGTCGGTCGCGTAGCGCTCGAGCGTTTCCATGTTGCCGGTGTCGGGGGCGTTGCAATTGAAGACTTCCGGCGCCCACGGGACTTGTCCCATGATCTCGCACAGCGGTGCGTATTCGACGTTGGTCAGGCCCGCGCCGCGCCCCGAGTCGGGCAGGAACAGGTTCCACAGCCCGGCCTGCTGCGCGAGCGGCTTGAGGCGCTCGATGACCGGCGACGGCTGCCATGCGTCGCCTTGGCGCCGCGCCACCTCGATCGCTTCGAGATAGTGACGCTCGTTCGGGAAAATGTGCTCGTCGAAGAACGCGGTGAGGCGCTCGCGCAATGCCTCGACTTTCGGGCTGTAGGTGAAATTCATGAGGTCTGCGTTCCTTGACTGCCTGCGTGATCGAGATCCCGGGACCCGCACTGCGCGGGGGCTGTGCTGCGCTGCGCGTACATCCAGGCGAGTTCCGCCATCGGCCGCGCGCGCTGGCCGGCATCGAGTGCCTGCTGGCTGACGGCCGTGCCGTCGGCGACGCGCTTCATGATGCCTTGCAGAATTGCGGCGATACGGAACATGTTATACGCGAGATAGAAATACCACTGCGCGGGCCGGGCAATCCCCGTGCGCTCGCTGTAGCGGGCGACGTAGGCGTTTTCGTCCGGTATGCCGAGGGCGGCCCAATCGAGGCCGGCAATCCCGCGAAACACTCCGGGGGTGACGTGCCATGCCATGCAGTGATAACTGAAGTCGGCGAGCGGGTCGCCGAGCGTCGACAGTTCCCAGTCGAGCACGGCGAGTACGCGCGGCTCGCTCGGATGGAAGATCAGATTGTCGAGGCGGAAGTCGCCGTGCACGATGCTGGTGCGCTCGGGCACGCCAGACGGCAAATGCGCGGGCAGCCACTCGATGAGACGGTCCATCGCGTCGATCGTCTGCGTCTGTGAGGCGCGGTATTGCTGGCTCCACCGGGCGATCTGGCGCGCGATGTAGCCGCCAGGCTTGCCGTAGGACGTAAGGCCGATGGCCGCGTAGTCGACCCGGTGCAGGGCCGAGATGACGCGGTTCATCTCGTCGTAGATGGCGCCGCGCTCGGCCGGCGTCATGCCGGGCAGCGAGGGGTCCCACAACACGCGCCCCGGCACGAAGTCCATGACATAGAACGCCAGCCCGATCACGCTTTCGTCCACGCACAGTCCCCGCATGCGGGCGACGGGGACATCGGTGCCGGCGAGGGCATCCATCACACGATATTCGCGCTCGATGGCGTGGGCGGACGGGAGCAGTTTGGCGGCCGGTGCGGGCTTGGTGCGCAGCACGTAGGCGGCGTTGGGGGTCGTCAGGCGATAAGTCGGATTGGATTGACCGCCGTTGAACTGCGTGATCGTCAGCGGCCCGGCAAAGCCGTCGACATGCGCGGCGAGCCAGCCTTCGAGCGCAGCGGTATCGAACGGCGCGCGCGCGTCCAGTGCGCGTTCGCCGGCAAATGTGGAATAGTCTTGCGCGAGCTCCTCGGCCATGCTGTCTCCTGCATTCCCGGTGCTACGTTGTTCGTGACGATTTCGACCGTTTCGACTGCGTTGCTTTTTGCTTGTTACTTATTGCGTGTGCGGACGCTTCACGTCGTGCGATGGCCCGACGCGCTTATCCTCGCGCTCGCGTGCGCACAAACGACGCGAAGATCTTTTCCATGACGGTCAGCCGGTTATCGCGATGCAACAGTTGCGGCGGCGCAAAGTTCATCAGGCGCACGACCCAGTCTTCGGGCTCGTCGCCCACGTCGAGCGCGTTGATGCAGGCGGGGGTCTGAGCGAGCTGGCCCAGGAAGAGGCGTCCGAGCGGATGCATGGCATGCGAGAGAATCGCCCGATTCACGCCGCCGTGCAACACCAGTAGTACCGTATCCCACGACGTATCGGCGCGCAGCTCCGCCAGCGGCGGCACCACGCGGTCGAGCAACTCGCGCACCGACTCGCCGTTCATGAAGCGGGTGCTCTCGGGCACGAGGCCGTCGAACGCGCCGAGAAACGCCTGCGCGATCTCGCCCGGCGGCAGGTCGGCAATGTTGCCGGCGCGAATTTCCCGCCAGCACGTCCACGTCTCGATGTCGATCTGTTGTCCGGTCTCGGCCAGCACGCGCTCGGCCGTCTCGCGGGTGCGCGGCAGGCCGCTCACGATCACGCGATCGAAGCGGATGTTCTCGGCGGCAAAGGCGCGTCCGGCGGCGCTGGCTTGCGAGCGCCCCAGCTCGTTGAGTGCGACCGCGTCGGCGTCGATAGGCTTGCCGCTGTCGTCGAAGTACGTGACGTCGCCATGACGCATCAGATAGATGCGGCGGCGCTGTGGTGGCGTGAATACCAAGGGACCGGCGGCGGAGCCGGATTGGCCGAGTGAGTCGCGCATGCGGTAACTCTCCTGAGAGGGGCGCCGGCAGTCTAACGGGGCGCTGCGGCAAGGCATTGACCGACCGCGCGTGTCCAAAGTTCGTGCGCGGTCGGTCAAGCCATCAGGCGTATTTTGCCGGACGTTTCTCAAGGAAGGCACTGATTCCTTCCAGACCGTCAGCATGGTGAAGCGATGCGACGAAACTATCGCGCTCGGCGCCCAACTGCGAGGTGAGCGTCTCGCTGGCACCGCTTTCGATGAGCGACTTGATCCGGCCGACGGCGTTCGGCGAGAGCTGCGCGAGATCGGTCGCCCAGTTCAGCGCCTCGGCCCGGGCTTGTCCCGGCGCGACCACGCGGTTGACGAGACCGGCCGCGGCCAGGCGCGCCGCCGCGACCGGCTTGCCTTCGAGCAGGATCTCGGTGGCGAGCGGGCGGGGCAGGGCTTGCGAGAGGAACCATGAGCCGCCGCCATCGGGCGTGAGGCCGACCTTGACGTAGGCCATCACGAACTTGGCGTTGTCGGCCGCGACGAGCAGGTCGCACGCGAGCGCGAGCGAGAAGCCCGCCCCGGCGGCGGCGCCCTCGACGGCCGCGATGACCGGCTTCGGACACGCACGCAGCGCTTCGATCCATTCAGCGAGCGCGTCGATGCTTGCCGCCTGTACCGATGGGTCCTTCTGACGATTCTCCAGCAGCCGGTTCAGGTTGCCGCCCGCGCAAAAGAAGTTGTCGGCGCCGGTGAGCACCACGGCGCGCACGGACGGGTCGCGCTCGGCCGTGGTCAGCGCTTCGACCCCGGCGGCGTACATGTCGGGGTGCAGCGCATTGCGCGCCCCCGGGTTCGACAGCGTCAGCACCAGCGTGTGGTCAACGCGTTCGGCAAGCAGTTCGGCGCTCATGGGGCGAGTCTCCAGATCACTGTTCTTCGGTCAGCAGCGACACGCCCAGTTGCGCGCGGCGCGTGAGCCACGGCGACGGACGATAGCGCTGATCGCCATAGAACGATTGCAGATTGCGCAGCACGGTGAGCAGTTGGCGAGCGCCGACGGCATCGCCGAGTGCGAGCGGCCCTTTGGCGTAGCCCAGGCCCAGCGTCACGGCGCGATCGATGTCGCCGGGTGCTGCGATGCGTTGCTGCGCGATGTCGGCGCCGATGTTCACGATGGTGGCGATCACGCGCTGGGCGACAAAGCCCGCCGAGTCGCGAATCACCGTCACGGGTGTGCCGCCGTGCGCAAACAGGGCGTGTGCGGCGTTGCGTGCTTCGGGCGTCGTGATCGGCGTGGTCATCAGCGTGTGGCGCTTCGCGCCGGCGAGCGGCAGCAGCGTGTCGACGGCCACCGTGCGCGCCGCGTCGAGTCCCTGTTCGACGGCGCAGGTCGTGGCGTCGAGGCCGAGCGGCGTGACAACGATCAGCGCCGTTGCTGACGGCTTGTCGCCGCTTTCGAGGGGCACGCCCGTCGCGCCGAGCAGTTCGACCACGGCCGCGAAGCCGCGCGTATCGGCGCGGCTCACCCAGACGCTGGCGGGCAGGGTGTCGGGCGCCGGGGCTTCAGGCGGCACCTGCTGTTTGCCGTCGACATAGCGATAGAAGCCTTCGCCGACCTTGCGGCCCAGCAGGCCGCCCGCGAAGCGTACGGCCGTGATCGGCGACGGACGGAAGCGGGCTTCTTCGTAGAACTGGTGGTAGATCGATTCCATCACCGGGTGCGAGACGTCGAGTGCCGTGAGATCGAGCAGTTCGAACGTGCCAAGACGAAAGCCGGCCTGCTCGCGCAGGATACGGTCGATGTCAGCAAAACTCGCCACACCTTCGCTCGCCACGCGCAGGCCTTCGGTGTTCATCCCGCGCCCGGCGTGGTTGACGATGAAGCCCGGCATGTCCTTGCAGCGCACGGCCGTGTGCCCCATGCGCTGACCCAGCGCGAGCAGCGCATCGCCGACCTCGGGGGCGGTACGCAGGCCGTCGATCACCTCCACCACCTTCATGAGCGGCACCGGGTTGAAGAAGTGGTAGCCGGCCACGCGCTCTGGACGCTCGCACGCGGCGGCGATCGCCGTGATTGATAGCGACGACGTGTTCGACGCGAGAATCGCGTCTGCCGCAACGATGCCCTCCAGCGAGCGGAACAGATCGCGCTTGACGTCGAGTTTTTCGATAATGGCTTCGACCACGAGCTGGCAATCGGCCAGATCCTCAAGGACGCCGCATGCCTGCAGACGGCCCATCGTCGCCTCGACACTCGACGCTTCGATCTTGCCCTTCGCGGCGAGCTTGTCCAGCGTGTCGCGCAGGGTGCCCAGTGCGGCTTGCACGGCGCTGGCGTTGGTGTCGTAAAGTTTCACGCGCAGGCCAGCCTGCGCGGCGATCTGGGCGATGCCACGGCCCATGGCACCGGCGCCGACGATGCCCAGCACGTCGATAGTCTTGCCGGGGGCGTTCGCGCAGGCCTGGGAGGAGGATGCAGTCATTCGGAGTGTCTCGAAATGGGGGTCGATGGTCGTCGATCGGAGTCGCGCGGTGGGCGCGCCCGGCGCTGGCACGGAGGGGATGCAACATTCTATCGTCCGACCGGTCGGTCTGGAAATGAATTTCCTGATGACTCGCCGAGCAATGCAAACCGGTGCCCATCACGCGTTGGCGCTATTGTCGCCGATCTTGCGGCGGCTGCCAGCGCTTGTTCCGCTGGGCGGTCGGCCGGGGGCGTAGTCCATCGGACCGTTCGTGGACCTGCCGTTGGGCCGGGAGGCAGATTTCGGGACATCTTCCCGTGTGCGCGTCTCACGACCGATCGTGCGATGCCGTTACACTGCGGGTGGCCGCCAGTCGCGTCGGTTGCACACATCGCCAAGGTTGACCCCGTGGCGCTCGCTGCATGACGCAGTGAGCGTGTGGATCGACAACGATGCCGCAACCATCGCACCACCGTCGCACCACCGTCGCGCGATCGGCCGACAACGACGCGCTACCGCTCCATCGGCGGCAGCGCACCAGGGACGCATCATGACACTGCGCACGCGCCGCTGCCTCGACGACAACCGAGGCGCTAGCCGTGACGCATCGGAGACATCATGTTGAAGCTGTACGGTTTTCCCATCAGCAACTATTACAACAAGGTCAAGGTAGTACTGTACGAGAAGGGCTTGGCATTCGAGGAGTCGGAGTCGATTCCCTGCCAGGATGAGTCGCTGCTGCAATGCTCGCCGCTCGGCAAGGTGCCGTATCTGGAGACGGAACAAGGGTTCCTGTCCGAGTCACAGGTGATCTGCGATTTCCTCGAAGCGACGCATCCGTCGCCCGCGCTTTTCTCGAAAGACCCGTGGCGGCAGGCGAAGGAGCGCGAACTGCTCACGATGGTGGAGTTGCACCTGGAGCTGGTTGTGCGCGACATCTACGGGCAGGCGTTCTTTGGCGCGACGGCCTCGGATGGCACGCGTCAACGCACCGAGAAGCTGCTGCGCCGGAACATCGTGGCGTTCAAGCGGCTGGCGAAGTTTGCGCCTTACCTTGCCGGCGATAGCTTCTCGATGGCCGACGTCGCCGCGGGCATCCATCTGCCGATCTTGGGGATGGCCACACAAGCGGTGTATGGGGAGGATTTCCTGCAAGCGGCCGGCATCGACTGGAAGGCGTATGGCAAGGGGCTCGCCGAACGCGAATCGTTCCAGCGCATGCGCGCTGAGCAGAAGGCGTACCAGCAGGCCCAGCAGGCGAAGAAGGCGGGGTAATTCCGACGCGCCTGCCACCGCCGCGCATCACGCGCCGAGGCAAAAGCGAAAGGGCCGCGATTGGAAAAAGATCGCGGCCCTTTTTGCGTCTTGCTGAAGCGGTTCGCGTCAGATCTTTGCGAGTCGTGCCAGCGCCTCGCGCAGCGTGTCGTCCCGCTTGGCGAAGCAGAAGCGCACCACACCGGATTCATGCGGCTCATGATAGAACGCCGAGACGGGAATGGCCGCCACGCCGATCTCGCCGGTCAGCCACAGCGCGAAGTCGGCTTCGCTCATGTCGCTGATCGCGCTGTAATCCACGCACTGGAAGTAAGTGCCTTCACACGGCAGCAACTTGAAGCGCGTGCCCGCAAGCCCCTCGCGGAACAGGTCGCGCTTCTTCTGGTAGAAGCCTGCGAGTTCGAGGTACGGGGCGGGATCGCGCATGTAGTCGGCCAGACCGACCTGCATTGGCGTGTTGACCGTGAACACGTTGAACTGATGCACCTTGCGGAATTCGGCCGAGAGTGACGCCGGCGCCGCCACGAATCCGACCTTCCAGCCCGTCACGTGATATGTCTTGCCGAAGCTCGACACGATGAAGCTGCGGCGCGCGAGTTCGGGATGGCGCGCCACACTCTCGTGCCGCTTGCCGTCGTACACCATGTGTTCGTAGACCTCGTCGGAGATCAGCAGGATGTCGGTGCCGGCCACGATCTCGGCGAGCTTCGCGAGATCCTGCTCGTGCCACACGGTGCCGCTGGGATTGTGCGGCGTGTTGAACAGGATGAGACGCGTGCGCGGCGTGATCGCCGCCGCCAGCTTGTCGAACGGAATGCGGAACTCGGGCGCGTCGAGCGTGATGAACACAGGCTTGCCACCGGCCAGCTCGATCGAGGGGACGTAACTGTCATACGTCGGCTCGAACACGATCACCTCGTCGCCCGGATGCACGCACGCGAGAATGGCCGTGAGCAGGGCCTGCGTGGCACCGGCCGTCACCGTGATTTCAGTGTTCCAGTCGTAAGGCTGCCCGTAAAGCCGGCCGATCTTGTCGGCGATCGCCTGGCGCAATGCCGGCACGCCGGCCATCGGCGGGTACTGGTTATGGCCGTCGCGCATCGCGCGCGAGACGGCATCGACGATCTTCGGATCGCACGCGAAATCGGGGAAGCCCTGCCCGAGGTTCACCGCCTGCTTCTCGGCGGCGAGCGCCGACATCACGGTGAAAATGGTGGTGCCGACGTTCGGCAGACGTGACGCAAGCGGCGGGGCGACCAACGCCTGAGCGGCGGGCGCGACAGATGCGGTGTGGGGCGCGTTCATGTAGGCAGTGGACGATGCAGTGATCAGGCCGCCATTCTACCGCCGCTGCGCCCGGCCTGCGGGCGATGCCGGAGGTTGGGTTGCGTTTTCGGACATGCCGCGGCCATGCGTTCGCCGATTCCGATCGGACTTTCGGACATTACCCGTTCGCGTTGAGCAGCGACGCGAACGCGCTCGCCGTCACGATGCGAAAGCCGAACTGGCGTGCCACCCGGCTGCGCAGCTTAAGCACCGCTTTGTCCTTGCTGACGAGCCAGTGTGCATGACCGTCGCGTGCGGCCTCGAGGAATTTCTGATCGTCGCGGTCGCGGCACAACGGCAGCGGGGCGCCCGGCGCGGCGTCTTCCGGCACGACGATGCGATGCGTGTTGGCGTCGACCCAGGCGAGCGCGGCGTCGTTGTCGATTTCGCGCGACGCGAATTGCGGGTAAGTAAGCACCACGGCGAGTTCGTCACGACAGCGCGACGCCATGAGCGCCGTGAGGCGACGCTCGACGAGGGCATCGCGGACCGGACGCACAATGGGGTCGTCGAAGACGAGCAAGTCGATCCAGACATTGGTGTCGAGCACCACGCGCGGTGGTGTGGCGAGCGTATCGAGATGGTCGGCGAAGGCCCGTTCGGCGGGCGTGGCAACAGCGTTCTGAAGCATTGGATAGAATGTGGGTTTCTCGTTTTCGCAGGGACGCTGCACCCGATATGATAATTGTTCTCTCGCCGGCCAAATCACTCGACTACGAAACGCCGCCGCACGTGAGCACGCACACCGTGCCACAGTTCGTCGACGACGCGGCCGAACTGATCGACGGTCTGCGCGAACTGAGTCCGGCACAGGTGGGCTCGCTCATGAGCATTTCCGATCAACTTGCCGCGCTCAACGTTACCCGCTACGCCGACTGGAACGCCCGCTTCGACACGAGCAATGCGAAGCAGGCCGTGCTTGCCTTCAACGGCGACGTCTACGAGGGCCTCGCGGCCCGCACCCTGAGCGCCACGCAGCTCGACTTCGCCCAGAAACATCTGCGCATTCTGTCCGGCCTGTACGGCGTGCTGCGCCCGCTCGATCTGCTGCAGCCCTATCGTCTGGAGATGGGCACGCGCTTTGCCAATAAGCGCGGGCGTGATCTGTACGCGTTCTGGGGCGAGCGTGTGACGCAGACGATCAACGCGTCGCTCGCGGAGCACGCCGAGACGCGTCGCGTGCTCGTGAACCTGGCGTCCGAAGAGTATTTCAAGGTCATCAAGCGCCGTCTGGTGGCCGCGCCGGTGATCACGCCGGTGTTCGAGGACTGGAAGAGCGGCAAGTACAAGATCATCAGCTTCTATGCCAAGCGCGCGCGCGGTCTGATGGCGCGTTACGCCATCGAGCGCGGCGTGACCGACGTGCAGCAGCTCAAGGCCTTCGACAGCGAAGGCTACGCATTCGACGACACGGTCTCGAACGACGCGCTCTGGGTCTTCCGCCGTCGCGTGGCCTGACGTTCGTGAGCCTTCGACCCTGGGCAAGTGCCCGGGGTTTTTGATTTCCGCCAGCGAGACAAGTCATGACTGTCCAGATCAGCAGCAAGTTCGATAGCGGCGCCATCGAGGTGGTGAGTGCCGAGCGTGCCGACGACATTCACGTCCGCATTGCCCGGGACGGTGCCGCAGAATTTGCGCAGTGGTTCCATTTCCGTGTGCAGGGGGTGGGCGGTACGCCGTGCCGGATCATGTTCGATAACGCGGCGCAAACGTCGTATCCGCGCGGCTGGGAGAACTACCGCGCGGTGGCGTCGTACGATCGCGTGAACTGGTTTCGCGTGCCGACCTCGTACGACGCGAAGGTCATGACGGTGTCGTTCACGCCGGCGCACGACAGCGTGTATCTCGCGTATTTCGAGCCGTATGCCGAGGAGCGTCACCTGGCACTGCTCGGCACGGCGCAGAACTCGCAGAGGGTGAGTTCGCGCTCGTTGGGGCAGACCGTCGACGGGCGGGATATGACCTTGCTCACCGTGGGTGAACCGCGCGCGGGCAAGCGCAATCTCTGGGTGATCGCGCGTCAGCATCCCGGCGAAACGATGGCGGAGTGGTTCGTGGAAGGACTGTTGCGCCGCCTGCTCGGGGCGGGCGACTGGGCGGGCGATCCGCTCGCCACGGCGGTGCTCGACGAAGCGGTGCTGCATATCGTGCCGAACATGAATCCGGACGGCTCGGCGCGCGGCCATCTGCGTACCAATGCGGTGGGCGCGAATCTCAATCGCGAGTGGCTGGCGCCGGACCCGATGCGCAGCCCCGAGGTGTATCACGTGCGCGCAGCCATCGAGACGCTCGGCTGCGACATGTTCTTCGATATTCACGGCGACGAGGCGCTGCCCTACGTATTCCTGGCGGGCAACGACGGCGTGGAGTGGGCGACCGACGAGACACTCGCGCGCGAGAAGGCGTTCGGCGAGCGCCTGAAGGCGGCGAGCCTCGATTTCCAGGACAAGTTCGGCTATCCGCCGGGCAAACACGGGCCGGACTCGCTCAAGCTCGCGTCGAAGTGGGTCGCCCATCGCTTCGGCTGCCTGTCGCTCACGCTCGAAATGCCGTTCAAGGACAACGCGAACCGTCCCGATCCGCACGTCGGGTGGAGCGGCGCGCGAAGCGCCGCGTTGGGCGCGTCGATGCTTGCCGCGATCTGGGCACAGATGCAGGCCGATAACGCGTGAGAGGGGACGGACGGTCAGCGCGAGCGCTGGCCGTCACCCGGCGCTCAGTGCGATTTCTTTTTCGTCGCGGTCTTCTTGGTGTTGCTCGACTTTGCCGACGACTTGCCGCGCGACGCCTTGGACGAGGCGCCATGCCTGCCCGATTTCGCGGCCGCGTGCTTCACCTTGCCGTGTGTGCTGCCGCGTTTGGCGCGCTTCACCGGCTGTTCGACCTGTGATAGCGGCGACGTATAGTTGAAGCCCATCATGCGACCGTCGGCGTAGCCGCAGCGAATATGGATGTTGTCCGTCTGGCCGCTGGTGCGCTTGCCGATGCCGTCGAGTTCGACCATCTGCGTGACGTCCACACGTTGCTTGTGCTCGTCAAATGGCCCTGACCACGGCAAGACCTTGGCGTGCTCCGAATCGAGCGCGTTGTCGGCATACTCGACGCTCTCGTATCCGGGCAGCGTGGCAACGACGAAACTCGCGTGCGCGGCGCAATCGGCCACCAGCGGATCGGCGTGACGCGTGTTGACGAACTGCTCGACCAGCGCGCGATGTTGTTCGAGGGTGAAGGCCTGTGCCGGGGCCGCCACGGCGCACAGGCAGAGCGGAACAGCGACGGACACGACGGATGCGATGGGTGCTGCCTGTGCGGCTGCGACGACCTGTCGCGCGGCGCGCATTACGACGCCGGCGGCGCGTTGAAAAAATCGATTCGACATTGCTTGAAGTATTCTCGGGGGCGCTAAGGCATTGCAGAGCAATGCGGGCATGCGACGACCCATCGTAGGCGTCTTCGGCACGCGCCGCTCGCGAAGAGGCTTGACCGCATTATGATAGACAACGGCAAAGCGGCTCCCATCTTAACCGAAAAAAAGTCGCCGACGCCCGCCGGGCAAGTCCTCAGACGTAACAGGACTGAGCGCGAAAGTTACAGAGCGCTACAATGCGGGCCTGACCGACGCGTCGCCGCGCAGAAAACCTCGTGCATGCGGCAGGCACGCCTTTCGTTCGCCCCGCGTTTCTTCATTTCAGCATGTTCGCAAATTCACGCACCGTGGCCAGTGCTCAAACCGGCCCGCACGACAGACTGGCGGCGCTCGTCAGTCGTCATCGCGACGCGGTCTTTCGCAAGCCGCTCGCCGCCTACAGCGCGGGGGCATTCGAGGCCGCCATCGTCGCGTGGCGCAGCGCCGGCGCCGCACCGCTGATCATCGATGCGGGATGCGGTGTCGGCGAAAGCACGTTGCGCCTGGCCACGCAGTTTCCCGATCACTTCGTCATTGGCATCGATCAATCGGAGAGCCGCATCGTGCGCGGCAAGGATTGGTGGGGCGGTGCGTGGCCCGAGAACTTCGTATGGGTGCGGGCCGATCTGGTCGACTTCTGGCGGCAACTGTTCGAGGCCGGCATTCGCCCGGCACGTCATTACCTTCTCTATCCGAACCCGTGGCCGAAGATCGGCCAACTCGCCCGACGCTGGCATGCGCACGCGGTGTTCCCCACGGTGGTGGCGCTCGGCGGCGTGCTGGAGTGCCGCAGCAACTGGGATCTCTACATCGAGGAAATGGCGTTGGCCGTCGAGTGGCTCTGCGGTGTGCGGCCGGTCGTCGAGGTCTGGGCGCCTGAGGGGGGCGTCATCCCGATGACGCCGTTCGAGCGCAAGTATCTTGCATCGGGACATGGGCTGCATCGATGTGTCGTGACGTTGCCGTCGTCGTTGCCATCGCCATTGCCATTGCCATCGGCACCGGGTGATTAGGCGGAGCACGCCGAACGCGTCGCCCAAATAAAATGGCCGTGCGCTGATCACGCACGGCCATTGTCTTGCTGTCGTCGCGCGTCGCTTCGACGCGCGGCCGATCAGTGGAAATGCGGACGGCTCGGTTCGGCGTCCTCCGGCATTTCCGCATGCACGATTTCGCCCACCGGATCCGGATACAGTGGCACGCCGCAATCGTCGCAATACTCAGGATCGAAGCGCCCAGGGTGCTTGCGAATCTCGGTCACACCGCAGGCCTTGAGCAGATCGGCGACTTCCTCGAGCGCGCCGCCTTCGATCTCGCCATTCTCGCGACCGTACAGCGGCCACACGACCCCATAGATGACGTCGTTGCTGCCCCGCTGCGTGAAGCCGATGCGGTACTCGTCAATGTTCTGCTCGCCGAAGCCCGCCACCACGGCGCGCAGCTCGGCCGGCGTGAGGGTGAGCACGTCTTCGAGATAGCGCAGCGCCGTGCGGATCGTGTGGGGCCGGATGCGCTCGTCGGCTTCGCGGCAGCTCGCGTAATAGGCGTCGGGCAGCAGGCACTCGATTTCGCAGCCAGGCAGCAGCGCATTGAGGTTAGGGCCGCCCTGCGTCGACCATGCCTCCTGGCATTGACCGCGTTCGGCGTGGCGCGCCCCTTCTTCCTGCCAACGGAACATCGGCGCGCCCTTGGGTACGCTGACGGCCGCCAGCAGGAAGCGCGGGTCGGCGAGAATCGGGGCCGTTTCCGGCAGGTCGCTGCCGGGTTGTTTGACTTCGGTGTTCTCGACCGCCGCGCGTACCAATTGCTGCGTGACCTTCCACGACTCGCAGTGCGTGCGCGGCAGTTGGTCGATGCTGTAGAGATACGGCGAAATGGTCACGCGCGCCGGTTCGGCCAGCACGTGAGCGTGCAGGTGCGCGCGAACGGGCATGAGCGCATCGGCTTTCACCGGCCCCGAGGGAATCGCGTAACGGGTCCAGGCGAGGATAGGGATGGCGACGAGCAGACCGTCCCACACCTGACCTTCGGCTTCCGGTTCGGCGGATTCGCTTTGCGACTCGATCAGATCGGCGAGCGCGCCATAGGCCTCGCTGTGGTTGGCCTGAAGGTGGTCAAGGGCGGCGTCGATGGCCGGTTGGTTACCGGTGCGCAGCACGCGCGTGAGCAACGTGTCGAGCTGGGCTTCCCAGAAGCGGTCTTCGATACGGCTGCCGGAGGCAGCGAGCGCGAGCGCGTGGCCGACCAGCTTTTCAGCGTCGGGCGTCAGTCGTTTGGCGGTGCGTGAGCGCATAGTCGTGCAAAGCAGAAATACATGGACTCACGATTGTACGGCATGCGTGAACGCGATTGATGGGACGCGCGCACCGATTGCATCGTGCCGGCCCTGAAAATGACGACATGGCGCGGCCTTGCCGCCCCGGGGCCGTCAGAAATCGAACGCGAGATTGGCGGGCGCCGAGAGTCGGGTTCGACGCGTGGCCGCCAGCGTGGCACCTGTTACCGGGGCGAGCGCGGCCCCTTCCAGCGAGAGCAAGGCGAGCTTGCGCTCGACGCCGCTGGCGTAGCCGGTGAGGGTGCCGTCTGCGCCGATCACGCGGTGGCAGGGCACGATGATCGCGATCGGATTTCGACCGTTCGCGGCACCGACCGCGCGCGATTTGTTGAGGTCGCCCAACGCGTGCGCGAGGTCGCCGTAGCTGCGTGTCTCGCCGAACGGAATGCGTTGCAGTTCGGCCCAGACGCCTTGCTGAAACGGCGTGCCCTGCGCCGCCAGCGCCAGATCGAAGGTGCGTCGTCCTTCGTGAAAATACTCGTCGAGCTGGCGCTTCGCGTCACGCAGGACCGCGACGTCGGCGCCATCGCGGCGCGTGTCGCCCGCTGGCGGAAAATACTTCTGATGCGAGAAATACACGCCGGTGAGGGCGTCGCCGTTGGCGACGAGCAGCATGTCGCCCAGCGGGCTGTCGTAATAGGTCTCGTAGTGGGTCATGCGCTCACCTCCTGCAAAGTCTCGACCGGCTGGCCTGCCGGTCCCTGTGCTGCCGCGCGCCAGACGTGCAGCGCGGCATACGCCCGCCATGGCGCCCATTGTGCCGCCCGCGCGGCGACGGCGCGCCCATCGGCCGCGCCGAGCGCCTGACGCAGTACCAGATCGTCGACGGGCATCGCATCGGGCGAGCCGAGCGCGCGCATTGCGATGTACTGCGCCGTCCAGGGGCCAATGCCCTTGATCGCGAGCAGACCGTCGAGCGTGGCGTCCAGCGGTACCAGGGGATCCAGCCGCAGGCGGCCGTTGACCATCGCTTGCGCGACCCCGTGAATGGCGGCGATGCGACTTCGAATGATACCGGCCTCGCCGAGGGCGTCGGGGGCGACGGCGAGGAGCTGCGCGGCACTTGGAAACGTGTGTGTCAGACCGTGCGCGGGGGCGGGGAGTGGCGTGCCGAAGCGTTGTGCGAGCCGGCCGAGCAAGCGTCGAGCACCTTTGACGGTGATCTGCTGGCCGACGATGGCGCGCACGGCGATCTCGAAACCATCGACCGCGCCCGGGACGCGCAGGCCGGGCGTCGCCGCGGCGAGTGGGCCGAGGTGCGCGTCGATCACGTCTGGACGCGCGCCGAGATCGAACAAATGTCGAAGCTTGGCCAGCACCTGCGGCACGCTGCCGGCCAGCGTGGGCGGCAATGTCACCTGAAGCGCGTGGCGATCCGGCAGCGGGGTGACACGACACCAGCCTGTGATCGTCTGCCCGTCGGGCTGTTCAAGGCTCAGCGTGCGGGTGTAGACGTCGTCATCTCGCCGCTCGACCCCTTCGATTGCGCGGTCGCCGAGAAAGTCGAGCAGGGCGTGCCAGGCGAAGGGGGGGCGATACGCTAGCTGGAACACAAGATCGCTGTCGGGCAGGGCATCGTGGCGGGCGTTCAGGCGGAGCCGGCCGGGGGCGAAGCCGTAGCGGGTCTTGAAGAGTCCGTTGAAGCGCCGAACGCTGCCGAAGCCGGCGGCGAGGGCGACGTCGGTCACGGGCATGGCCGTATCGGTGAGCAGGCGCTTGGCCAGCAGAAGTCGTTGCGTCTGCGCGTATTCGACTGGGGAGACGCCGAATTCGCCCGCAAAGATGCGGCGCAGATGGCGTTCCGTGATGCCGATTCGGGCCGCGAGGGCGGGGAGGCTGGCGTGATTGAGGAAGCCTTCGTCGATCATGGCGGCTGCGGCGTCGGCGAGTTCGCGGGTGGCGTCGAAACGCGCGAGGCCAGGCGCGAGTTCGGGACGGCATTTCAGGCACGGACGAAAGCCAGCCTTCTCTGCGGCGGCGGCGCTGCCATGGAACGAGCAATTTTCAAAGCGGGGTGTGCGCACGTTGCACACCGGCCGGCAGTAGATACCGGTCGACGACACGCCGACGAAGAACCAGCCGTCGAAGCGCCGATCGCGGGCGCTGACGGCCTTGTAACAGACTTCGGGGTCGAGGTTCATGGACATGGGGCGGCGTGGGTCCGGCGGCAAGAGGGCAGAGACTATGCCCGCCACTCTACGCGCGAGGCGCATGAGGCGCTAGTCATTTTCGGACATGACAGCGACACATTCTCCCAACAAGACAAAACCCGGCACAAGGCCGGGTTTTGCAGTCTGCCGCGCAACGAATCGTCACCCGGCAGCGTGGGTCATGACAGCGTGGCTGATCAGGCAGCGGCCAACAACTGACGCAGCACGAACGGCAGAATGCCGCCGTGCTTGTAGTAATCCACTTCGATCGGCGTGTCGATACGCAGCAGGACTTGCACCTTTTGCGTGTCGCCGTTCTTGCGGTGGATCACCAGCGTGACGTCCTGTTGCGGCTTGATATCGGCCGACAGACCTTCGATGTCGTACGTTTCTTCGCCCGTGATGCCCAGCGACTGGGCGCTGTCCGACCCCTTGAACTGCAGAGGCAGCACACCCATGCCGACCAGGTTCGAGCGGTGGATACGCTCGAACGAGCGCGCGATGACCGCCTTCACACCCAGCAGTTGCGTGCCCTTGGCCGCCCAGTCACGCGACGAACCCGTACCGTACTCTTCGCCACCGAACACCACCGTCGGGGTGCTCTCGCCGACATACTTCATCGCAGCGTCGTAGATCGACAACTGTTCGCCGCTCGGCTGGTGAATCGTCAGGCCGCCTTCCACGCGCGAGCCGTCGGCCTGCACCGGGATCATCAGGTTCTTGATGCGCACGTTGGCGAACGTGCCGCGCATCATCACTTCGTGGTTACCACGACGCGAGCCGTAGCTGTTGAAATCGGCCTTGAGCACGCCGTTTTCGAGCAGCCACTTGCCTGCTGGCGAACTTTCCTTGATGGAGCCGGCCGGGCTGATGTGGTCGGTCGTGACCGAGTCGCCGAACACGCCCAGCGCGCGCGCGCCATGGATCGGCTTGATGTCGGCGTTCGGCTCCATCGTGAAGCCTTCGAAGAACGGCGGCTCGGCGATGTACGTCGAACCCGGCCAATCGTAGACCTGGCCCTTCGAACCCTTGACCTTGGCCCACAGCGGGCTCGGATCCTTCACCGTGTCGTAGTTCGCCTTGAAGGTCTTCGCGTTCATCGCGAACTTCATCAGCTTTTGGACTTCTTCGCTGGTCGGCCAAATGTCGCCCAGGAAGATCTCCTTTCCGCCACGGCCCTTGCCGACCGGCTCGGGCATCAGGGCGCGCGTGACGTTGCCGGCG
>NZ_KB290508.1:56807-73523 GCF_000282835.1 Pandoraea sp. B-6
TCATCAGGTCGCGCGTGACGTTGCCGGCGATGGCGTAGGCCACGACCAGCGGCGGCGACGCCAGGAAGTTGGCGCGGATGTTCGGGTGAATGCGCGCTTCGAAGTTACGGTTGCCCGACAGTACGGCGGCGGCAACCATGTCGTTCTTCACGATCACGTCGTTCAGCTCGGCCGTCAGATCGCCAGCATTACCGATACAGGTCGTGCAGCCGTAGGCCGTCACGCCAAAACCCAACTTCTCGAGGTACGGCAGCAGGCCGGCCGCTTCGAGGTACTCGGTCACCACGCGGCTTCCCGGGGCGAGCGACGTCTTGATGTGCGGTGCGACCTTCAGGCCGGCTTCCACCGCCTTCTTGGCCAGCAGGCCGGCCGCGAGCAGCACGCTCGGGTTCGACGTGTTCGTGCATGACGTAATCGCCGCGATCAGCACGTCGCCGTTGTTCACGTCGATGCCGCCAGCGGTCTTGTAAGTTGTGTCGAACTGCGCTTCGGTCTTGTTGAAACCGTTCTCGGCGACAGGCTTCGTGAACAGGTCCTTGAACGTCGACTTCACGTTGCCGATTTCGATGCGGTCCTGCGGACGCTTCGGACCCGCCAGCGACGGTGCCACCGTGCCCAGATCCAGCGACAGCGTCTTCGTGTAGTCGATGTCGTTCTTCTTCGGAACGCCGAACAGCTTCTGGGCCTTGAAGTACGATTCGAAGGCGTCGATTTCCGACTTCGTGCGACCCGTGCCCTTGAAGTAATCGATCGTCTTTTCGTCGACCGGGAAGAAGCCCATCGTGGCGCCATATTCCGGTGCCATATTGGCGATGGTGGCGCGGTCCGGCAGCGCCAGGCTCGTCGTGCCTTCGCCGAAGAATTCGACGAACTTGCCGACGACCTTCTCGCGGCGCAGCATTTCCGTGATCGTCAGCACCAGATCGGTGGCGGTCACGCCTTCGCGCAGACGGCCCGTCAGCTCCACACCGACAACGTCAGGCGTGAGGAAGTACACCGGTTGACCCAGCATGCCGGCTTCGGCTTCGATGCCGCCCACGCCCCAGCCCACCACGCCGATACCGTTGATCATGGTCGTGTGGCTGTCGGTACCGACCAGGGTGTCCGGGTAGAACACGTGGTCCTTCTTGTGCACGCCACGAGCGAGGTATTCCAGGTTCACCTGGTGCACGATGCCATAGCCCGGTTGCACGACGCCGAATGTGTCGAACGCCTGCATCCCCCACTTCATGAACTGATAGCGTTCGTTGTTGCGCTGGAATTCCAGCTTCATGTTCAGGTCGAGCGCCTTCTTCTCGCGGAAGTGATCGATCGTGACCGAGTGGTCAACCACCAGATCCACCGGCACGAGCGGCTCGATGCGCTTCGGGTTCTTGCCCTGGCGCTCGGCAACGTTACGCATCGCGGCCAGGTCGGCCAGCAGCGGTACGCCCGTGAAATCCTGCAGCACAACGCGTGCCACGACGAACGGGATTTCATCGACGCGCTCGGCATTCGGCTTCCAGTTGGCCAGTTGCTGGACGTGCGCCTCGGTGACCTTCTTGCCGTCGCAGTTGCGCAGCACCGACTCGAGCACGATGCGGATCGACACCGGCAGGCGTTCGACGTTCACACCCAGGGCTTTACCCAGTTGGGGCAGCGAGTAGAACTTGCCTTTCTTGTCGCCGCCGAGCTTGAACTCTTTAAGCGTTTTGTGGAGGTTGTGGGCCATGATCTTTCCTTGAGTGATACAGAAAAACGAAGCGGTGGTAATGCCATTCGATGAAACCCGGCATCGCAGGGGCGCCGGCGTGGGCGCCCGTGTCGATGCCGGTACGGCGAGCGACCGGCGTAACCGGTACGCCGCGGACTGCATGTCATGCCGAGGCGGAAACAGGAAAGCGGCCGGCGCCTCGAGCGATCGATGTCAACCGAGCGTGGCTCAGTTGGTCACATTGATCAGTTGAACCGATTGCGTCGGGGCGAGCTTGTCGTGCTCCGCCATTTCGCGCGTCAAACACTCGTCGGCCAGTCGGCTGCCGCCATCACGGTGCGTGAACAGCATGGCCTTGGCCGGAATCACCACCAGATCCAAACCGCTGGCAGCGTCGTAGAAACGGTCTGCGCCGGTCGTCGTCTGCTGACGCGGCAGCTTGTAGTTGCGACCTTCCCAGAACATGGTGAGCACCTGGTCGCGCTTCATGTCGCCCTTGATAAAGAGCTTCTCGTTTTCCTTGCAGCTCCACAGTTCCGAACCGTCCACCGGTTGCACCGGCGCAGCGGCAACGGTCGCCTTCTTCTTGGCCGGCGCGTGCTTGAGCTTCTTCTTCGGTGCGGCCTTCTTGGCCGTCGTCTTGCTGGCCGGTTCAGTGGCAAACGCGGCGGGCACGATGGCGGCAGAGCAAAGGGCGACCAACACGGTCAGGCAAAGCTTCTTCATGGTGAATCTCCAAACAATAGGTAAGGTGCGACAAAAACGCAGATTATCGTACGAAGTTTGCGTTGGTCGGCGTCACCATACAAATTTTTTCAATTCCTTCCTGCCACGCGCCATCGGCGTCGGCGGTACGGACCGGCGTCGTTGAACGGGGTGTTGCAGTGCGGAATTCGAGAGGGCGCGGGGCCGGACGGCGCTCGCGCGTGAAGCCGTTGTCGAGCGAGGACATGACGGGTGTCGGGCGGGATGCTTGGCGAAGCCAACGCCGGGAATCATGCGGCGCGCTCGCTGCGGGCATTGCGCGCTCACCGGTCGTCCGGTGTGGCGCGCGGGGTGCGGCAGTCAGGCGTGGCATTGGCTTGGCCAAGAAATCGCTCGGTGTTGCGTGACGTCGTGCCGGGGTCATAGCGCGATAGATGGCGCGGACCGTTGCGCAAAATGTCGTCACTGGGCTGCGGACGTTAAAGCCGTTCCGTCGATCGCGGGAGTTGCGCCGGCAGTGGGGGTAAGCCGCCGGCGCAGTTTCGGCCCCCGACGACGCTTATGACGGCGTCCGGGGTCGAGTCCCTGGGGGATTAGCCCAGCAGATGTGCCACGCCAGCGCGCTCTTCTTCGAGTTCGTTGAGCGTGAAGTTCATCTTTTCGCGCGAATAGGCGTCGATCTCGAGGCCTTCCACGCGCTTGTACTTGCCGTTTTCGCAGATCACCGGCACGCCGTAGATCACGTCTTGCGGAATGCCGTACGAGCCGTCCGACGGGATACCCATCGTGACCCACTTGCCGTTCGAGCCCAGCACCCAGTCATGGATGTGGTCGATGGCCGCGTTGGCTGCCGAAGCGGCCGACGACAGGCCACGGGCTTCGATGATGGCGGCGCCGCGCTTGCCGACCGTGGGCAGGAACACGTCGTTGTTCCACACGTCGTCGTTGATCATCGACTTGACGCTCTGGCCGTCGATCGTGGCGAAGCGGTAGTCGGCGTACATCGTCGGCGAGTGGTTGCCCCACACGGCCAGCTTCTCGATGCTCGCGACCGGCTTGCCGGTCTTGGCGGCGAGTTGCGAGAGGGCGCGATTGTGGTCCAGGCGCAGCATCGCGGTGAAGTTTTCCTTCGGCAGGTTCGGTGCCGACTTCATGGCGATATAGGCGTTGGTGTTGGCCGGGTTGCCAACGACCAGCACCTTGACGTCACGCTTGGCGACTTCATCCAGGGCCTTGCCCTGCACCGTGAAGATTGCGCCGTTGGCTTCGAGCAGATCCTTGCGCTCCATGCCCTTCGAGCGCGGACGAGCACCCACCAGCAGGGCGACGTCGGCATCCTTGAAGGCGACCTTGGGGTCGTCGGTCACAACCACTCCGGCGAGCAGCGGGAATGCGCAGTCTTCCAGCTCCATCACAACGCCCTTGACGGCGGCTTGAGCTTGGGGGAGGTCGAGCAGTTGCAGGATGACGGGCTGATCCTTGCCGAGCATGTCGCCATTGGCGATGCGGAACAGCAGGGAGTAGCCGATTTGGCCAGCGGCGCCGGTGACGGCGACACGCATTGCGGGTTTTGCCATGAGAATCTCTCCAGACGTGTACAAATTCCTGCGAAGCTCGGAGTAAGCTCGCCGTCCGGGTGGCATTTTCGCCAGGCTGACAGCGCCGCGTCACACAAAGCCCCTAAAATTCCTTGACCTACGGAAGCTTGCGGGCTGCGGGGTCGACTGCCGTGAATAAGTGCGAAGCGACGAACTCTCTTATAAGATAGCTGTGCTGCGTCTGCAGGCCCCTGTTAGCCCGCGCCAGTGTAGGAGTCACCACAACGAATGTCAACTGTATCTTATGTCTTATATAAGACATAGGATTATTGCTGTTATTCGATAGACGAAGGTCTTGATTTGTGGTCAAATCGCCGCCATGAATGCGAATGTTCGCGACACATCCAACCCCACGACGCCTGTCGATGCTCCGCAGCGACCGGACAGCGCGCGTGACGCCGCACCGGCCTCCCAGGCCCCGCAGAGTGCGGCTTCGGCAGGGGCGTCGCCGACCTTCAGCCCGCTGTACCAGCAGATCAAGGGGCTCATTACCCAGGGTCTGCAAGCCGGCGAATGGAAGCCCGGCGAAATCATTCCCAGCGAAGTCGAGCTGGCCGCCCGTTTCAAGGTGAGCCAGGGAACGGTGCGCAAAGCCATCGACGAGCTGGCTGCAGAAAACCTGCTTGTGCGCCGTCAGGGGCGCGGCACGTTCGTCGCGACCCATCACGAGGACCGGGTGCAGTTCCGGTTTCTGCGACTCGCGCCCGATTCGGGCGAACCCCATCACCCGCCCAGCCGCCTGATCGAGTGCCGCCGTATGCGTGCACCGGCGGAAATCGCGCGCCAGCTCGATTTGCGCGCAGGCGATGGCGTCATTCTGATCCGCCGCATGATGGATTTCTCGGACCGTCCCACGGTGCTCGACGAAATCTGGTTGCCGGGCGCACTTTTCCGCGGCTTGACGGCGGAAAGGCTGAATGAATACAAGGGGCCGATGTACGGCCTGTTCGAAGATGAATTCGGCACACGCATGATTCGCGCCGTGGAAAAAGTTCGCGCCGTGGCCGCGGACGACATGACCGCCGATCTGCTCAAGGTGCCGAAGGGGTTCCCGCTGTTGAGCGTCGAGCGCGTTTCCTACACTTATGGGGACAAGCCGGTGGAAGTGCGCCGGGGCTGGTACGTGACGACGGAACATCATTACCAGAACGAATTGAGTTGACGCATTGAGAGGGTGATGACTTCCCAGGGGCGAGCCGGCGTCGTGGCCGGTGAGTGCCTGAAAGTCGAGCATGAGAGGCGGCGGAGTGCGTGCTGCCGGCAGGAATTTCCGGAGCATTGGAACCGGTATGGTGCAACGCACTAGAATCGGCGCTAAAATCTGGGGCTGATGTAACTACATGGGGTCTAGCATGGCTGAAGTGGTAAAAAAAGAGCGGCCAGTCTACAGGAATATCGGTATTGGACAGATTGTCTCGTACCGTCTCCCGCTGGCTGGGATCGTGTCCATTCTGCACCGTATTAGCGGTGTGATCTTGTTCCTTCTGTTGCCGTTCGCGCTTTATTTGTTCGAACAGAGCCTCACGTCGGAACTCAGCTTCGACGTTCTGCGAAGCATCGCCTCCAACTGGTTTGTCAAACTTGTCATCCTGGCACTGTCGTGGGGCTTCCTGCAGCACTTCTGCGCCGGCGTGCGCCATCTGCGCATGGACTTCAATCACGACGCCGTGAGCAAGGAAGGCGGCAAGAATTCGGCCGTGGTCGTGCTGGTCGTGTCGCTGGTGCTGACGCTGGCCGTCGCCCTCAAGCTGTTCGGAGCGTTCTAAGATGGCACAGAACAATATCGGTTCGAAGCGTCTGGTCGTCGGCGCCCACTACGGCCTGCGCGACTGGATGGCGCAGCGTCTGACCGCGGTCATCATGGCCGTGTACACCGTGATCCTGCTGGTGTGGTTCTTCACCGCCAAGGATTTCTCCTACGAAGGCTGGGCAAGCATCTTCTCGCATCAGTGGATGAAGCTGGCGACGTTCGTCACGCTGCTCGCGGTGTTCTATCACGCGTGGGTCGGTGTGCGCGACATCTGGATGGACTACGTCAAGCCGGTCGGTGTGCGACTGGCGCTGTACACGTTGACGATCGTCTGGCTGCTGGCGTGTGCTGGCTATGCCGCGCAGATTCTGTGGAGAGTGTAAAGAATGGCTGCAATTAAAAATTCGCTGCCGCGCCGCCGCTTTGACGTTGTCATCGTGGGCGCAGGTGGTTCGGGCATGCGCGCGTCGCTGCAACTGGCCAAGGCCGGTCTGTCGGTCGCCGTGCTGTCCAAGGTGTTCCCCACCCGTTCGCATACCGTGGCCGCTCAGGGCGGCATTGGCGCCTCGCTCGGCAACATGAGCGAAGATAACTGGCACTACCACTTCTACGACACCATCAAGGGCTCCGACTGGCTCGGCGACCAGGATGCGATCGAGTTCATGTGCCGTCAGGCGCCGAACGCCGTCTACGAATTGGAACACTTCGGCATGCCGTTCGACCGTAACGCGGACGGCACGATCTACCAGCGCCCGTTCGGCGGTCACACGGCCAATTACGGCGAGAAGCCGGTCCAGCGCGCTTGCGCGGCCGCCGACCGTACCGGTCACGCGCTGCTGCACACGCTGTATCAACAGAACGTGGCCGCCAAGACGCACTTCTTCGTGGAGTGGATGGCGCTCGACCTGATTCGCAACGAAGACGGCGACGTGCTCGGTGTGTCGGCGCTCGAACTCGAAACCGGCGAAGTCTACCTGCTCGAAGCCAAGTGCACGCTGTTCGCGACCGGCGGTGCCGGCCGTGTGTACGCCGCCTCGACCAACGCGTTCATCAACACCGGTGATGGTCTTGGCATGGCCGCGCGTGCGGGCATTCCGCTCGAAGACATGGAATTCTGGCAATTCCACCCGACTGGCGTGGCCGGTGCGGGCGTGCTGATTACCGAAGGCGTGCGCGGTGAGGGCGGTATTCTGCGCAACTCGAACGGCGAGCGCTTCATGGAGCGCTATGCCCCGACGCTGAAGGATCTGGCGCCGCGTGACTTCGTGTCGCGCTCGATGGACCAGGAAATCAAGGAAGGCCGTGGCTGCGGCCCGAACGGCGACTACGTGCTGCTCGACCTCTCGCACATCGGTGCCGAGACGATCATGAAGCGCCTGCCGTCGATTCGCGAAATCGCCCTGAAGTTCGCTAACGTCGACGCGATCAAGGAACCGATCCCCGTCGTGCCGACCATCCACTACCAGATGGGTGGCATTCCGACGAACTACAACGGCCAGGTTGTCGTGCAGCAGAACGGCGAATCGACCCCGGTCAACGGCTTCTACGCCGTGGGCGAGTGCTCCTGCGTGTCTGTCCACGGTGCCAACCGTCTGGGCACGAACTCGCTGCTCGACCTCGTGGTGTTCGGCCGCGCGGCCGGTAACCACATCGTCGACTTCGTGAAGAACCACGGCGAGCACAAGCCGCTGCCCGCCGATGCCGGCGACAACGCCATGGCGCGTCTGGGCCGTCTGGAAGCCTCCAGCACGGGCGAGTACGCACAGGACATCGCCAACGACATCCGCGCGACGATGCAGAAGCACGCCGGCGTGTTCCGTACGTCCGACCTGCTCAAGGAAGGCGTGGACGAGATCAAGCAAGTGGCCGAGCGCGTGTCGCACGTTCACCTGAAGGACAAGTCGAAGGTGTTCAACACGGCGCGCATGGAAGCGCTGGAAGTGGACAACCTGATCGAAGTGGCCAAGGCCACCATGATCGCAGCCGAAGCCCGCAAGGAAAGCCGTGGCGCGCACGCGCACAGCGATTATCCGGAGCGTGACGACGCCAACTGGATGCGCCACTCGCTGTTCTTCAGCGAAGGCAACCGTCTGGATTACAAGCCGGTGCAGTTGAAGCCGCTGACCGTCGACTCGGTTCCGCCCAAGGCGCGGACGTTCTAAGGGATTCGCAAGATCATGAAACGTATTTTTGAAGTCTACCGCTACGATCCGGACAAGGATGCCGCACCGTACATGCAGACCTACGAGGTCGAACTCGACGGTCATGAGCGCATGCTGCTCGACGCCCTGGTCAAGCTCAAGAAGCTCGATGAAGGCATCGCGTTCCGCCGCTCGTGCCGCGAAGGCGTGTGCGGTTCGGATGCGATGAACATCAACGGCAAGAACGGTCTGGCCTGCCTGACCAACATGAACGATCTGCCGAACAAGATCGTGCTGAAGCCGCTGCCGGGGCTGCCCGTCATTCGCGATCTGATCGTCGACATGACGCACTTCTTCAACCAGTACCACTCGATCAAGCCGTACCTGATCAACCCTGAGCCGGCACCGGAGAAAGAGCGTCTGCAGTCGCCCGAACAGCGCGATGAGCTCGATGGTCTGTACGAATGCATTCTGTGCGCGTCGTGCTCCACGTCGTGCCCGAGCTTCTGGTGGAACCCGGACAAGTTCGTCGGTCCGGCCGGTCTTCTGCAGGCGTACCGCTTTATTGCGGATAGCCGCGACACGGCCACCGGCGAGCGTCTGGACAACCTGGAAGATCCGTACCGCCTGTTCCGCTGCCACACGATCATGAACTGCGTGGATGTGTGCCCGAAGGGTTTGAACCCGACGAAGGCCATCGGCAAGATCAAGGAGCTGATGGTGCGTCGCGCCGTCTGACCTAGTGATCATGCCGGATATCAATCACCAGTCCGATCCGGTCAAACGTGCCCGCCTGCGTTGGCGGGCACGCCGCGGTTTGCTGGAAAACGACCTCATTCTCGAACGCTTCTTCGCGAAGTACGAAGCCTCGATGACCGACGAGGATGTGGGCGCCCTCACCAGGTTGCTCGATTTGAGCGACAACGATTTGATGGATCTGCTGCTAGCGCGTAAAGAGCCCGACGCGGATCTGGACGGGCCGGACGTGCAGCGCCTGCTGGCGCTTTTGCGTGCCGTGTAGGGGTTTAAGTATTTTTTTGAGGAAGCGATATGACTCCGTCTGATGTTAAAGCCACCCTATCTTTCTCTGACGGTTCGCCCAGCGTCGAACTGCCGATCTATCAGGGAACGATGGGCCCGGATGTAATCGATATCCGCAAGCTGTACGGCCAGACCGGCAAGTTTACGTATGACCCGGGCTTCATGTCGACGGCGTCGTGCAATTCCGCCATCACGTACATCGATGGCGACAAGGGCGAGCTGCTGTATCGCGGCTACCCGATCGAGCAGTTGGCCACCCACTGCGACTTCCTCGAGACCTCCTATCTGCTGCTCAAGGGCGAACTGCCGAACGCCCAGCAGAAGGACGAATTCGTCAAGACCGTGACCCGTCACACGATGGTGCACGAGCAGATGAACTTCTTCTTCCGCGGTTTCCGTCGTGACGCGCACCCGATGGCTGTGCTGACCGGTTCGGTCGGCGCCTTGTCGGCGTTCTATCACGACTCGCTGGACATCAACAATCCGACGCACCGCGAAGTTTCGGCCATCCGCCTGATGGCCAAGCTGCCGACGCTCGTCGCGATGGCGTACAAGTACAGCATCGGCCAGCCGTTCGTGTATCCGCGCAACGACTTGTCGTACAGTGCGAACTTCATGCGCATGATGTTCGCGAACCCGTGCGAAGAGTACGAGGTCAACGACGTGCTGGTGCGCGCCCTCGACCGCATCCTGATCCTGCACGCCGATCACGAGCAGAACGCCTCCACGTCGACCGTGCGTCTGGCCGGTTCGTCGGGTGCCAACCCGTTCGCCTGTATCGCTGCCGGTATCGCGTGTCTGTGGGGCCCGGCGCACGGCGGTGCGAACGAAGCCGCGCTGAACATGCTCGAGCAGATCGGTTCGCCGGACAAGATCCCCGAATTCATCAAGCAGGTGAAGGACAAGAACTCGGGCGTGAAGCTCATGGGCTTCGGTCACCGCGTGTACAAGAACTACGACCCGCGCGCCAAGCTCATGCGCGAGACGTGCTACGAAGTGCTCAACGAACTGGGCCTGCACGACGACCCGCTGTTCAAGCTGGCCATGCAGCTCGAGAAAATCGCCCTGGAAGACGAATACTTCGTGTCGCGCAAGCTGTATCCGAACGTCGACTTCTATTCGGGTATCGTTCAGCGCGCGCTGGGCATCCCGACGTCGATGTTCACCTGCATCTTCGCACTGGCCCGTACCGTGGGCTGGATCGCGCAGTGGAACGAAATGATCGGTGAGCCGGACCAGAAGATTGGTCGTCCGCGTCAGCTGTTCATCGGCCACACGCCGCGCGAAGTCGCGACCATCGACAAGCGCTAAGCCTGTCGGAGGCGTTCGGCACTGCGCCTCCTTGCCGTGCCGGCACCGCAACCTTGCCGAAACGGCAAGGCGGTGCGGCGCCGCAACGAGCCCTCGTTGCGCTATATTCGAAGCCACGGCACAAGCTGCCGTGATTCGCACAAATCCCCGGTTGATCGTGCGTTTACCGCCCGGTTTCCCGGGGATTTCGTATTCCGCCGGCGCGAAAGCGCTATGGCATAATCAAAAGTTCACGGAACGACGTTTGTTCCTACAACGATATTTAGCCCCGCGTTTTTATCATGGCCAAGACGCTGTATGACAAATTGTGGGATGCACATGTCGTGCATACCGAGGACGATGGCACTACGTTGCTCTACATCGACCGTCATCTGTTGCACGAGGTGACCAGTCCGCAGGCGTTTGAGGGGCTAAAACTCGCGCAGCGTCCGGTCTGGCGACTGTCTGCCAACCTCGCGGTGTCGGATCACAATGTGCCGACCACCGACCGCACGCAAGGTATCGCCGATCCGATTTCGCGTCTGCAGGTCGATACGCTCGACAACAACTGCGACAGCTTCGGCATCACCCAATTCAAGATGAACGACCTGCGTCAGGGCATCGTGCACGTGATCGGCCCGGAGCAGGGCGCCACGCTGCCCGGCATGACGGTGGTCTGCGGCGATTCGCACACGTCCACGCACGGCGCGTTCGGTGCACTGGCGTTCGGCATCGGCACGGCTGAAGTCGAGCACACGCTCGCCACGCAGACGCTCCTCATGAAGAAGAGCAAGAACATGCTCGTGAAGGTCGAAGGCACGCTGCCGCGCGGTTGTTCCGCCAAGGACATCGTGCTGGCCGTCATCGGCAAGATCGGCACGGCCGGCGGCACGGGCTACACGATCGAATTCGCCGGCTCGGCGATCCGCTCGCTCACGATGGAAGGCCGGATGACCGTGTGCAACATGGCCATCGAGGCCGGTGCGCGTGCCGGTCTGGTGGCGGTGGACGACACGACGATCCAGTACGTGAAGGGCCGTCCGTTCGCACCCTCGGGCGTGGAATTCCAGCAGGCCGAAGCCTACTGGCGTACGTTCCACACCGATCCGGGCGCCGCGTTCGACCACGTGGTCGAGATCGACGCGAACACGTTGCGCCCGCAAGTGAGCTGGGGCACGTCGCCGGAGATGGTCGTGAGTATCGAAGACCGTGTGCCGGATCCCGAGAAGGAAAAAGACCCGGTCAAGCGCAGTGCCATGGAGCGCGCGCTCGAATACATGGCGCTGACGCCGAACACGCCGATGGCCAGTGTCAACGTCGACAAGGTGTTCATTGGCTCGTGCACCAACTCGCGTATCGAAGATATCCGCGCGGCGGCATACGTTGTGAAGACGCTCGGTCGCCGTGTGGCGCCGAACGTGCGGCTGGCGATGGTCGTGCCCGGGTCGGGGCTGGTGAAGCATCAGGCCGAGCAGGAAGGGCTGGATCAGGTCTTCAAGGCCGCCGGCTTTGAATGGCGCGAGCCGGGCTGCTCGATGTGTCTGGCGATGAATGCCGACCGTCTGGAGCCGGGCGAGCGTTGCGCCTCGACCTCGAATCGTAACTTCGAAGGCCGTCAGGGCGCGGGCGGGCGTACGCACCTCGTGAGTCCTGCGATGGCCGCGGCCGCCGCCATCGAAGGCCATTTCGTCGACGTGCGTCGTCTGGTCTGACGCGCTCGCATCGATATAACCGTCGTTTGACATCGTCTTTGACAGAGAAAAAACCATGAAGAAACTGTGGATGCTGATCGGTGCGATGCTGGTGCTGGGCGTGGCAGGCTGCAACACGATGGCGGGCCTCGGCAAGGATACGCAAGCCGCTGGCTCGGCCCTCGAGAACGCCGCGAAGAAGTGATGCGACGGTGCGTATCGCGCGGGCAATCGCCGCGCGTGCGCACCTACGAAATTTCCGGTTTTGACGGCCAGGGCTCTCCGGGCGCGGCCGCAGCCGAACTGTTTTGATCAGGTGGTTCGTGATGGAAAAATTTACCGTCCATACGGGGTTGGTGGCGCCGCTGGATCGCGAAAACGTCGATACCGACGCGATCATCCCCAAGCAATTCCTGAAGTCGATCAAGCGCACGGGCTTTGGTCCGAACCTGTTCGACGAGTGGCGTTATCTCGATGTCGGCCAGCCGGGCCAGGATTGCAGCGCGCGTCCGCTCAACCCGAACTTCGTGCTCAATCAGCCGCGTTATCAGGGCGCCACGGTGCTGCTCGCACGCAAGAACTTCGGCTGCGGCAGCTCGCGTGAGCACGCCCCGTGGGCGTTGCAGCAATTCGGCTTCCGCGCGGTCATCGCGCCGAGCTTCGCCGACATCTTCTTCAACAACTGCTACAAGAACGGGCTGTTGCCGATCGCGTTGTCGGAGATGCAGGTCGATCACCTGTTCAACGAGACCGCCGCGTTCAACGGCTTTCAGGTGACCATCGATCTGGACAAGCAAGCGGTGATGACGCCCGACGGTCGCGCTTACGAGTTCGACATCGCGCCGTTCCGCAAGTACTGCATGTTGAACGGTTTCGACGACATTGGCCTGACGCTGCGTCACGCCGACAAGATTCGCGCCTACGAGGCCGAGCGGCTCGCCAAGCAGCCGTGGCTCGCAACGCGCCTGCCGGGCTGAGGCCCGCGCACACAAGGAGATCGCATGAAAATTGCAGTGTTGCCGGGTGACGGCATTGGTCCGGAAATCGTGACGGAAGCCGTCAATGTGCTGAACGCACTTGGCGAGACGTTTGAACTGGAAGAAGCGCCCGTGGGCGGCGCCGGCTATGAGGCGGCGGGTCATCCGCTGCCGGACGCCACGCTCAAGCTCGCCAAGGAAGCGGATGCCATTCTGTTCGGCGCCGTGGGCGACTGGAAATACGATTCGCTCGAGCGCGCACTGCGTCCCGAGCAGGCGATTCTGGGGCTGCGCAAGCATCTGCAGCTGTTCGCCAACTTCCGTCCGGCCATCCTGTACAAGGAACTGGCCGATGCATCGAGCCTGAAGCCGGAAATCGTGGCAGGGCTCGATATCCTGATCATTCGTGAGCTGAACGGCGACATCTACTTCGGCCAGCCGAAGGGCTTCCGCCAGTCGCCCGATGGCGCTTTCGAAGGCGCGCGCGAAGGTTTTGATACCATGCGGTATAGCGTGCCGGAAGTGGAGCGCATCGCGCACGTCGCATTTCAGGCCGCAGCCAAGCGCGACAAGCGCTTGTGTTCGGTGGACAAGGCCAATGTGCTCGAGACGTCGCAACTGTGGCGCGACACCATGATCGAGGTCGCCAAGCAGTATCCGGAGGTCGAACTCTCGCACATGTACGTCGACAACGCCGCGATGCAACTGGTCAAGGCGCCGAAGAACTTCGACGTGGTGGTGACCGGCAACATGTTCGGCGATATTCTGTCGGATGAGGCCGCGATGCTCACGGGGTCGATCGGCATGCTGCCGTCGGCGTCGCTGGATGCGAATAACAAGGGGCTGTACGAGCCGTCGCACGGTTCGGCGCCCGATATCGCCGGCAAGGGTGTCGCCAATCCGTTGGCCACGATCCTGTCGGCGGCCATGATGCTGCGTTACACGCTGGGCCGTGCGGAACAGGCCGATCGCGTGGAGAATGCGGTGAAGAAGGTGCTGGCGCAAGGTCTGCGCACGCCCGACATCTGGCAGGAAGGCGCGACCAAGGTCGGTACGCGCGAGATGGGCGCGGCAGTGGTTGCCGCGCTATAACGTTGACGGGGCGTCGAGAGACGCCCCTCGGCGCAATTGCAACGATAAGAGAGTGGATAAATGAAAACCGTAGGTCTGGTAGGTTGGCGGGGCATGGTCGGTTCGGTTCTGATGCAGCGCATGCAGCAGGAGAACGACTTCGCCTTGATCGAGCCGGTGTTTTTCAGCACCAGCAACGCGGGCGGAAAAGCCCCGTCGATGGCGAAGAACGAGACTTCGCTGAAAGACGCCAATGATGTCAACGAGCTGAAAAAGTGCGACATCATCATTACCTGCCAGGGCGGTGATTACACGACCGAGATCTTCCCGAAGCTGCGCGCGGCGGGCTGGAGCGGCTATTGGATCGACGCGGCCTCGACGCTGCGCATGAAGGACGATGCGATCATCGTGCTCGATCCGGTCAACCTCGACGTGATCAAGCACTCGCTCAGCAAGGGCACCAAGAACTTCGTCGGCGGCAACTGCACGGTGAGCTGCATGCTGATGGGGCTGGGCGGTCTGTTCCAGCACGGTCTGGTCGACTGGCTCACGTCGATGACGTATCAGGCGGCATCGGGCGGCGGCGCGCAGCACATGCGCGAGCTGCTCACGCAGTTCGGTAGCATCAACGCCGAAGTCAAGGCGCTGCTGGACGATCCGCACTCGGCCATTCTCGAGATCGACCGCAAGGTCCTCGCGAAGCAACACGCGCTCACGGCCGACGAGACCAAGCAATTCGGCGTGCCGCTGGGCGGCAACCTGATTCCCTGGATCGACAAGGATCTGGGCAACGGTCAGTCGAAGGAAGAATGGAAGGGCGGCGCCGAGACCAACAAGATCCTGGGGCTGGGCGACGGTTTCCCGAACACCCGCGCCATTCCGGTGGACGGTCTGTGTGTGCGCATCGGTGCGATGCGTTGCCACAGCCAGGCGCTGACCATCAAGTTGACCAAGGATGTGCCGTTAGACGAACTGACGGACATCATCGGCCAGGCCAATGACTGGGTGAAGGTGGTGCCGAATACGCGTGAAGCGTCGATGACCGATTTGACGCCTGCGGCGGTGACCGGCACGATGACGATTCCGGTCGGTCGCCTGCGCAAGATGTCGATGGGGCCGGAGTACCTGTCGGCATTCACGGTCGGCGATCAACTGTTGTGGGGCGCGGCGGAACCGCTGCGCCGCATGCTGCGAATCCTGCTCGACGCTTGAGCGTCGCAGCGCATCGGTAAGGCGTGAAGAACGGCGGCCCGCGAGGCCGCCGTCCGCGCTTTGGGAGGCACCCCTTGTAGCCGGGGCGGCCAGTGACAAACGACTGACAGGCCTGACAAGACACAGTGCGGAAATACTCGATCGGCAAGCGTGCAAACTCGTCCCGTAATTCGTTCCGCCTGAGCGCGGCAGCGGCCGTCTTGTGGAGCCTCGGGCTGCTCAACGCCGGTGCGGCGGAGTTCGGCCCGCAGCAGGTGCGCTCGGGCCCGGGCCAGCCATTGCGTGCTGTCATCGTGCTGGGCAACGTGTCGCAGGCGGAAGCCGACGGATTGTCGGTGAAGCTCGCGCCGCGCGACGCCTTCAAGCAGGCCGGTCTGCGCTACGACCCCACGCTCGAGAAGCTTTCCGTGTCGGTCTCGCCGACGGCCGGACGCGCGCCCGGTTACAGCGGCACGTATCTCGTGCATGTCGATTCGGCCGAGCCGGTCAGCACGTCGTTCCTCGACCTGTTGCTGGTGCTCGAGTGGCGCACCGGCCGTCAGTCCAATGCCGTGACGCTGTCCGCCATCCCGGAAGCGAGCGCGGCCCAGGCCCAGGCCGTCGTGCCCGCAGCGGCGGCGAGTCAGACCCCGCCCGCGGCGTCGCCCCCGTCCCCCTTGTCCACCTCCGCGTCCGCGACATCTGCCCAGCCGGGCAAGGCGTCTACCGTCGGCGTTGGGGGTGAGCGCAAGGTGGGGCATGGCGAATCGCTGTCGTCGATTGCCCGTGAATTCACGGGCGGCGAAGGCGGGGTGACGCTGGCGCAAATGATGAGCGCGCTGTTCGAGGCAAACCGCTCGGCGTTCATCGGCGACGATCCGAATCGGCTGCGTCAGGGGGCGACGCTCACGCGTCCGTCCGACGCACAGGTGCAAGGTATTCCTCCCGCGCAAGCACGCAAGTTCGTGTCGGCTGCACGGGAACAGTTCGACGCGTATCGCGCGCGGCTGGCCGAATCGACGGCGCAGCAGGCAGCACCGGCCGGTGGCCGCAGTGCACAGGGCGCGATCGAAGCGGGCAAGGCACCGGAAGCTGCCACGCCCGCGACACGCGATGAATTGAAGCTGTCGCGACCCGGTAAGGGAGGGGCGGGCGGCACGGCCGGTCGAACCGGCGGCAGCGAAGAAGCACAAATCGCCCAGGGCAAGGCGCAGGCGGAGGCTCAGGGCAGGGTGAACGAGTTGCAGAAGAACGTTGCAGATCTCCAGAAGTTGTTGGCGATGAAGAATCAGGCCGTCGCCAACCTGGAGCAGCAGGCCGCCACCGCTTCCGGGGCGACTGCGCAGGAAAAGACGGCGAAACCGGCCGCCAGCACGACGACGGCCGCGGCGGCAGCGGCCAAGACGGCACCGAATACCGCCAACGGCAATGGCACGAACGAAACCGACGCCGCTGCGCGCGCTGACAGTGCGGCTGCGAAGGGCGTCGCTTCTGAGGCTGCCGTGGCCGAGGCCGCGGTGGCTGCCTCCGCCGCATCGGCGGGCACGGCGGCATCGGAGGCGGCGGCT
>NZ_AKXS01000076.1:0-10095 GCF_000282835.1 Pandoraea sp. B-6
GGCGTCGCCGGTCAGTGCGCGCACCGTCGCCGCGCACAGCGCCTCGCCACGCGCGGCGCGACGTGCCGCCTCGCGCTCGGACATCGTCATGACGCATCGGCCAGCAGCGACCGGCTGCCGTCGTTCGTGGGCAACTCGCAACCGAAGGCGCGCTGATAATACTCGGCCACCACGGCGCGCTCGGCCTCGTCGCACTTGTTCAGGAACGTGAGCTGAAAGGCCAGCCCGGCATCGCGGAAGATTCCAACGTTCTCCGCCCAGTTGATCACCGTGCGCGGCGACATGAGCGTGGACAGATCGCCCGTCGCGAAGCCCTTGCGCGTGAGTTCCGCCACGCTCACCATCGAGTCGATGAGCGTGCGCCCGTCGCCGTTGTCCAGTTCCGGCACGCGCGCCAACACGATGCCCGCTTCGTCCTCGCGCGACAGATAGTTGAGCGTCGCCACGACATTCCAACGGTCGATCTGGGCGTGATTGAGCACCTGTGTGCCGTGGTAAAGGCCGTTGAGGTTGCCGAGGCCGACGGTGTTCGTCGTGGCAAACATGCGGAAGCCTGGGTGCGGATGGATCACGCGATTCTGGTCGAGCAACGTGAACTTGCCGTCGCGCTCCAGAATGCGCTGAATCACGAACATCACGTCGGGACGCCCGGCGTCGTATTCGTCGAAGATCAACGCGACCGGGCGTTGCAGCGCCCACGGCACGATGCCTTCCTGAAACTCCGTGACCTGATGGCCGTCGCGCACGACGATGGCGTCCTTGCCCACCAGGTCGAGACGGCTGATGTGCCCGTCGAGATTCACTCGCACGCACGGCCAGTTCAGCCGCGCCGCCACCTGCTCGATGTGCGTGGATTTACCGGTGCCATGCATGCCCTGCACCATCACGCGCCGGTTGCGCATGAAGCCGGCCAGAATCGCCAGCGTGACGTCGGGGTTGAAGCGGTAAGCCGTGTCGATCTCGGGAACATGGTCATCGCGCTCGCCGAACGCCGGCACCTGCAGATCCGTATCGATGCCGAATACGCTGCGGGCATCGATCAGACGATCCGGTTGTTGGGTTGCGGTCTCCATTACGTCCCTCTCCTGTTCCAAAGCCAATTCGGTGCATCATAACGTTAACCATTTTTAGAAACAATTCGTTCCGAAAAATAAAAATACTGATTGACGACGCCTGATGGCTCATCTACATTTGAACCAACCGAAACGCATCGGAACCCAGCCCATGCCGTTCAATCCGTTCGATGGCCCGTTTGGGTACAATACCGCTGATCCATTTTCCGGAACGGCGCATATGAACGACGCAGCACTTCAGCTCGACTCTCCTGCAGACAACAAGGCGGATACCCCGACCCTGCGGGCGTTTGCGTTGCTCGAATATCTCGTCGCGGCCGACGCACCGGTCTCGCTCGCTGACATGGCGCACGACATCCAGATGCCGAAAGCTTCGCTGCACCGCATGCTCGGCTCACTCGAAGCGGGTGGCCTGGTGATTCGCGAGCCGGGGCAGAAGAACGCCTACGTGATTGGCCCGCGCCTCGCGCAACTGAGCCTGGGCGTGATGATGCAGGCGGGTGCTCGACGCATGCGCCATGCGATTCTTGGCCGTCTCGTGGCCGATCTGGGCGAGACGTGCAACCTCACGATGCTGCACGAGACCGAGGTGCTCTATCTCGACCGCATGGAAGCGCCGTGGCCGCTGCGTCTCGATCTCAAACCGGGGTCGCACGTACCCGCGCACAGCAGTGCGAGCGGCAAGCTGATGCTGGCCATGCTGCCGCGCGAGCAACGCGCCGCCCTCCTGCGCGCCATGAAGCTCCAACGCTTCACGCCGAACACGCTCACCGACCCCGAACTGCTGGAAAGCGAACTCGACCGCATTGCGCACAAGGGCATTGCCGTCGACAACGAAGAGTTCGTGCTGGGCATCGCCTGTGTGGCCGCGCCCGTGCTCAAGGACGACGGCACGTGCATTGCCGCCGTGGCCGTGCATGCCCCGGTCTCGCGCACGTCGCTGTCCAAGGCCATGGAGTTCGTGCCGCGCCTGCAGGAGGCCGCGAAGGAACTCGCCAAGACGTTCTGACACGTCAGACCGCTCTGCGCTGCTCCCGGGCGTCGGCCAGCTTCGCCAACGCTTCCGCCTTGCCGGCCCGCTGCCAGTCGAGCAGTGGTGCGAGCGCCGTCGCGGTCTCGCGCAGCGTGGGCACCAGCGCCAGCAGTTGTTCCAGCGTCACTCTCGCCGTCGGCCCATGCACGGCGAGCACCGCGCGTACGTGGCCGTCATCGAGCGCGCGCACCGGCACGCCCACCGCCACCATGCCGCGCACGAATTCCTCGTTATCGATGCCGATGCCGCGCGCGGCCAGCCGGTCCAGCTCGGCCTCCAACAGGCTCACGTCGGTGATGGTGCGCGGCGTCATGCGTTTGAGCGACAGGCGCGAGAGTACGGCGCGCCGTTCCGCCGCCGGCATCTGAGACAGGAACAGCTTGCCGCTCGCCGTGCAATGCAGTGGCACACGCATGCCCGGATGCATCTGCATGCGCAACGGCTCGTTCGTCTCCACCCGTTCGATGTAAAGAATCTCGTCGCCGTCGAGCGCTGTCAGGTTGACGGTCTCGCCGACCCGATCGACCAACGTGCGCAGCAACGAGCGTGCCGCACGTGTGAAGTTGTTGTTCGCCAGCGTGACCAGCGCCAGTCGCGCCGCGCGCGGCCCCAACGACAGACCTCGCTCCGATCCGCGCGAATCGGGCACGTGCGAGACATAGCCGCAGACCTCCAGCGCCTCGATCAGGCGCATGAGGGTGGCCTTCGGAATCGACAGACGCGTGGCGAGCTGCGACAACGTGTAGGGCTGTCCGGCCATCGCCAATCGTTCAATGACGGCCAGCGCACGCAGATTCCGCGCCTCGTCGCTCGCGCGCAACTCCCCCTCCTCCAGCGTGACCGTCTCGCGCATTGCGCCTCCTTGCTCGCCACCAACACAATAAAAGAAACAAAATATACCAATTATTTGACGATCATCCGCTTCGGGATAACCCCGGGGCTGTCTGACAAACCTCGCGGTACCCCAGTCGATCGACGCATCGAGTCCGCGCGCCAACCCCTAGTAAAACCCCGCAGATGCGCTGCAGCAATCGTCTCGTTCTGAGACGCCAAGCGCGAAATCCGTTTCAGTTCTCCGCCGCACGCGGTTTTTTGCTTGGCATTTACGTACGGCTCGCCGACATTGGATCGAAACAATCCGAAACAAATCGTTTCACCCAATTCGAAGCAGATGCGAGGCAGGAGACAAGTGGTATGGAACATGAGGTCGACTATCTGATCGTCGGTGCGGGCTCCGCCGGGTGCGTGCTCGCCAATCGCCTGAGCGCGGACCCGGCAAACCGGGTGCTGCTGCTCGAGGCCGGCGGCCCCGATAGCAATCCGTGGATTCACATCCCGGTTGGATATTTCAAGACGATGCACGACCCCGAACTCGACTGGTGCTATCGCACCGAGGCCGACGCCAACGTGGCCAATCGTCAGATCGACTGGCCGCGCGGCAAGGTGCTGGGGGGCTCCAGTTCGCTCAACGGGCTGCTCTATGTGCGCGGACAGCGCGAAGACTACGATCACTGGGCGGCACTGGGCAATCGCGGCTGGCGCTATGCCGACGTGCTGCCGTACTTCCGCAAATCCGAAGATCAGGAGCACGGTGCCAACGAGTATCACGGCGTGGGCGGCCCGCTGAAGGTGTCTGATCTGCGCCTGCGCCGCCCGATCGCGGAACACTTCATCGCCGCCGCGAACGACACCGGCATCCCATTCAACGCGGACTACAACGGCGCGACGCAGGAAGGTGTCGGTTACTTCCAGCAGACGGCGTTCCGGGGCTTTCGCTGGAGTACGGCGAAGGGCTTTCTGAAGCCGGCGCGCGAGCGTCGCAACCTGGTGGTGGAGACGCGTGCGCAGACCTGCCGCGTGCTGTTCGAAGGCAAGCGTGCGGTAGGTGTCGAGTATCTGCAGAACGGCGAGCGCAAGAAGGCACGCGCGCGCGTCGAGGTCATTCTCGCGGCCGGGGCGATCGGGTCGCCGCAGTTGCTGCAAAACTCGGGGATCGGTCCGACAACGGTGCTGGCGAAGGCCGGTGTCGCGCTACGGCATGCGTTGCCGGGTGTCGGGCGGAACCTGCAAGATCACCTGCAAGTGCGCCTGGTTTTCAAGACCCGCGAGCGCACCCTCAACGACGAGGTCAACAACCCGCTGCGCAAGGCGCTCATCGGTCTGCAATACGCGTTGTTCCGCACGGGGCCGCTCACGCTCGCCGCCAGTCAGGTGACGATCTTCACGCGCTCGCGCCCGGAGCTCACGCGTCCCGACATCCAGTTCCACATGCAGCCGCTCTCGGCCGACAAGCCGGGCAAGGGTGCGCACCGGTTCTCGGCGTTCACTTCGTCGGTGTGCCAATTGCGCCCGTTCAGCCGGGGCAGTGTCGAGATCCGGTCAAACGATCCGCTGCAATACCCGGCGATCCACGCCAACTATTTGTCGGATGAGCGCGACCATCGCGTCGTGATCGACGGCATCAAGGTGGCGCGCCGCATTGCCGCCGCCCCGTCGCTCGCACCGCACATCATCAGCGAGTTCATTCCGGGCGCGCAGTATCAGAGCGACGACGAGTTGCTTCAGGCCGCGCGCCAGTTCAGCCAATCGATCTATCACCCGGCGGGCACTTGCCGGATGGGTCACGACCCGATGTCGGTCGTCGACGACCGTCTGCGCGTTCACGGCCTTGCGGCGCTGCGCGTCGTGGACGCGTCGATCATGCCCGAGCTGGTGTCGGGCAACACGAATGCACCGACCATCATGATCGCCGAGAAAGCGGCCGACATGATTTTCGAAGACAGGAAGCAGGCGTCGGGCATGCAGGAGATTCGCGGCAGCGAGGCGCCGCCAGCAGAAGCGGCACGCGTTGCCGTCGTCATTTAGCCAGTCACGTCAGCCCCAACCATTACAAAATTCGGAGACAACCATGAATGCATCGAAGCAGACCGACGCCCGGCAGATGCGCCGTGTCGTCGTCGCCAGCCTTATCGGCGCCACCATCGAGTGGTACGACTTTTTCCTGTACGGCGTCGTCGCCGGCATCGTGTTCAACAAGTTGTACTTTCCCGGCAGCGACCCGCTCGTCTCGACGATGCTCGCCTATGGCACGTTCGCCGTGGGCTTTCTCAGCCGGCCACTGGGCGGCGTGATCTTCGGGCATTTCGGTGACAAGCTCGGCCGCAAGAGCATGCTCGTGATGACACTCACCATCATGGGCATTGCCACGATGCTCATCGGACTGGTGCCGACGTACGCACAAATCGGCCTGTGGGCGCCGGTGCTGCTGCTCGTGCTGCGGGTGCTGCAAGGCATCGGGCTCGGTGGCGAGTGGGGCGGCGCGGTGCTCATGGCATTCGAATATGCGCCCAAGGAGAAGCGCGGCTTCTACGCCAGCCTTCCGCAGGTGGGCCTCGCGCTCGGCCTGTGCCTGGCCTCTGGCGTGGTTGCCCTGCTGTCGTACACCCTCACCACGGCCCAGTTCCTGGCATGGGGCTGGCGCGTAGCGTTCTTCCTCTCGGTGGGGTTGGTGGCCATCGGCATGTACATTCGCCTGAACGTGATGGAGACGCCCGAGTTCACGAAGATCAAGAAGGCAGGCACCGAGATCAAGATGCCGATTGCCGAAGTCCTCATGCGCAGCCCGGGCAATGTACTGGCCGGCATGGGCGCGCGCTTCATCGACGGCGTGTTTTTCAACGTCTTCGGTGTGTTCTCGATCTCCTACCTGACGCAGACGCTCAAGCTGTCGCAGACCGAAGCGCTCACCGGCGTGATGGCCGCCGCGTTCGTGATGATCTTCACCATTCCGTTCTTCGGCAAGCTGTCGGATCGCATCGGTCGCACGCGTATCTACTTCTGGGGCTCGCTCGCAACCGGCCTGTCGTCGTTCGCCGGGTTCTGGCTGATGAAGGCGAGCGGCGGCAATGTGATGCTCGTCTGGCTGTCCATCGTGATTCCGCTGGGCGTGATCTACGCCTCGATTTACGGACCGGAAGCCGCCCTCTTCTCGGAACTGTTCGACGCCAAGGTCCGCTACACCGGTATCTCTTTCGTCTACCAGTTCTCGGGCATCTTCGCGAGCGGCCTGAGCCCGATCATCGCGACCTACCTGTTGCAGAAGAATGGCGGGGAGCCGTGGATGATCTGCATCTACGTACTCAGCGCCGGCCTCATCAGCGCGCTGTCCGCGGCGTGGATCGGCAGCCGCCAGCGCCGCCAGAATGTATGGCACGGGGCCGGCGTGACCGAGCATTGAAGGGCCAAGCGCCGCCGCGCCGGGACGGACATCCGGCGGCGGCGCGATGCCGGGCGCCCTAACGCCCAGGCCCCAATTTGGTGCGAAGGCGACGCACGCTGGTGCGATGCGTCGTCTCCCGGGCGAAAAATCGCGGAAAATCAGGGACAATAGCGCCGGCGCCGCCGGGCGCCTTTGAGCACGGTTCTTGCTCATCTATCCTGTACTTAACCCTGCTGCCCCGCGCCCGTCCCTACCATGACCATGATCGATCTCGACGCCCCCGGCTTGCTGCCGCCCCGTTTGACGGCGGCCGAAGACGGCCGGCGCATCGTCATCTACGGCGACTTCACGATTTGCAGCGTCTTCCAGCCGGTTTTTTCGGTCTCGCACCGGCGCGCCATCGGCTACCACGCGTCCCTGCGCGCGCACGACGCGCAAGGTCGCCACATCCCGTCGCACGAAGTCTTTACACTGGCCGCGCGGCACGGCGACATGCTCGAACTGGGCCGACTGGCCGAATCGCTGCATCTGGGCAACTTCCATGAATTCGACGGCCGCGATGCGTGGCTCTTCCTGAGCCTGCACCCCGCCGCCCTGATGGACACTGTCTACGGCGACGCACTCATCGCCACGCTCAAGGCCATCGGCCTGTCGCCGCAACGCGTGGTGCTCGAAGTGCCCGAGCAGGCGGGCGGCGACACCCCGCGTTTCGGCGCCATCGTCGGCAGCCTGCGCAAGGCGGGCTTCCTGATCGCGCTGGGCGGCTTCGGGGCCAAGCATTCGAACATCGACCGGGTGTGGGATCTGCGCCCGGACATCGTGGTGCTCGATCGCGGCATTCTGGCGCAGGCGACCGAGCAATCGCATCTGGCACGCGTACTGCCCGGGCTCGTGTCGCTGTTGCACGAATCGGGACAACTGGTGATGATGGGCGGCCTCGCGACGGATCGCGAAGCGCTCATCGCGCTGGAGTGCAACGTCGACTTCGTGCAGGGGCTGTACTTCGCGGGGCCGGATGTGGACCCCGTTCAGCCGAAGGTCGCGGCCGAGCGCATGGACGCGCTGTCGTCGGCGCTGCGCACGCAACTCGTCGAGCGGGAGCGGGCCGAGCATGCGCGGCTTGCGCCGTATGTGGCGGGCATCGAGGCGGCCGCCGCCCACTTGGCTCAGGGGCAGGACCTCAGACACGCGACACACGACCTGCTCGCGCTGCCCGATGCCGCGCGCTGCTTCCTGCTCGATGCCGCCGGACGCCAGATCGGCGACAACGTGCTGCCGCACAACCATTCGTCACAGCGCGCCAAGCGTTTCCGTCCGCTGCTGCATTCGGAGGGGGCGAACTGGGCACGGCGACCTTATTTCATCGATGCCATGCGCGCGCCCGGCGAAGTACACTTCACCTCGCCCTATCTCTCGATCAACGAGGCTCACCTGTGCGTGACCGCCTCCATCGCCACGCCCGCCAAGCAAGGCCTGCATGTGCTCTGCGTCGATATCAACTGGTGACGGCAACCGTTTGAACCTCGCTTGAAATGCCAACGCCCCCGGACATCTTCCGATGCACGGGGGCGTTGTTCATGGCGCGTCGCCGTGATCAGGCGGCGCGTTGCACGCGATAGCGTTCAAGCCAGTGCGCATACGGGGCGGGCAACACCCACGACGGACGCGCCACATCCAGTTCGCGCGCTGCGTAATACGGCCAGTGCGGGTTGGCGAGCAGTGCGCGCCCAATCATCACGAGATCCATCTGGCCGTCGGCCACCACGCGCTGCGCCGCATGCGGGTCGTCGATACTCCACGACGACGCCACGGCAATCCCCGCTTCTTTCTTGACGCGCTCGGCGATCGGCGCGAGGAACGCCGAGCCCCAGGGAATATTCGCGGTGGGTGTCGAGAAACCGACGCTGACGTTGAGCAGATCGAGACCGCCTTCACGCATCTGCCGCGTGAGGTCAATCGATTCCGCCAGCGTTTCTTCATCGCGGCCGTCGTATTCGAGCACGCCGAAACGCGCAGTGAGCGGCAGATGCTCGGGCCACACCTCGCGCACGGCGGCGAGCGTCTCAAGCAAGAAACGGCTGCGTCCCGCGACGTCACCGCCGTAGGCATCGTCGCGATGGTTCGCATGCACCGAGAAGAAGCTCTGCGCGAGATAGCCGTGAGCAAAGTGCAACTCGAGCCATTCGAAGCCCGCCGCCAACGCACGGCGTGCGGCCGCCACGAAGTCGGCTTTCACGCGTTCGATGTCGTCCAGCGTCATCGCCGTGGGCACTTTGCCAAGATGCGCGCCGAAAGCGACCGCCGACGGCGAGATCGTCGGCCAGCCGCGCGGATCGTCTTCACCGATGTGGTCGTCGCCCTCCCAGGGGCGGTTGGCGCTGGCCTTGCGTCCGGCGTGCGCGATCTGAATGCCGGGCACCGCGCCGTGCGCCTTGATGGCCGAGGCAATGCGCGCCATGCCTTGCGCCTGAGCGTCGTTCCACAGTCCGGTGCATCCCGGGGAGATACGGCCTTCGGGCGAGACGGCGGTCGCCTCGACGATCACCAACCCGGCACCGCCACGCGCCAGTCCGGCGTAATGGGCGAGGTGCCAGTCGTTGATGAGACCGTCGACGGCGCTGTACTGGCACATCGGCGGAATGGCCACACGGTTGCGCAACTTGACGCTTTTCAATTCAAACGGGGAAAACAGGGCGGACATGGGTTTCTCTTGGAGTCAGGGGAGCGGCGCTGACGGACGACATCGGTCGCTGAAGACCATGACGGACGTCGGTGTTTCGCAGCGCCTCGACCGTGGCAGGTCGACCAACGCCATGTTAGCCTCACAACGCTATAATGAAAACTATCCACACATTATCGAATTGATAACAGTTCATTATGGTCAATCCTCAGTGGCTCAAATCGTTCGCCACGCTCGCCGAGCTCGGTAACTTCACGCGCACCGCCGACCGGTTGGGCCTGACGCAGGCGGCCGTGAGCCAGCACGTGAAGCATCTCGAAGCGGAGTTCGGGCCGTTGTTGGTGCGGCGTCCGCGCGCCATCGAACTCACGCCCGCCGGTCAGGCGCTGCTGACCTATTGTCGCGAAGTCGAGTGTGCGGCGCGGCATCTTCGCTCACGGCTGGACGATGCGGACGACGATTGCGGTGAAATCACACTCATCACGCCGGGCAGCATCGGGCTGTACCTGTGTCCGATCCTGCTCGACATGCAGAAGGCCAACCCGACGATGGTCGTGCAGCATCGCTTCGCGCCTGACCGGGAGGTGCTCGAAGGCGTGTTGCAGAATCGTTTCGAGCTGGGCCTGGTGACGTTGCGGCCTGACGATCCACGGCTTGCCGCCACGCCGTTCACGCAAGAGCCGCTCGAACTCGTGGTTCCGGCGGGGGAAGACGTGCACAAATGGGAGGACCTGAAGCGCATCGGGTACATCGATCACCCGGATGGCGAGGCGATGTCGACGCGCTTGTTGAGCCGTCGTTTTCCGGGCAATCCCGGCGTACAGAGCCTGCCGTGCAAGGGATGCACGAACCAGATCGGCCTGATTCTCGAATATGTTGCGCGGGGGCTGGGGTTCACCATCATTCCGCAATACGCGCGGCAGGCGTTCGCGTCGCAGGCGGCCATTCGCGTGGTGGACTGCGGCCCGCCGGTGGTCGACACGCTATGGCTGATCCATCGCGCCGAGTGGCCTCTGTCGGCGCGCGCGCAGCGGGCGGTGGCGCTGCTGCGCGAACGTGTCGACGCTCCGCGCCCGCGCGCCTTCGGTGG
>NZ_KB290509.1:0-3803 GCF_000282835.1 Pandoraea sp. B-6
GAGCGTGGGCGCGTGAGCGGGCGGCGGGCGCATCGCTCGGCCCGCTCGGCCCGCGCGACACGTCTCACGTTCACGCGGTCGCGGCAGCGGCGATCGCTCCTACCGCCCACCGGTGTATCCTGCTCAGCCCGCGCTGACCACGGCGGCAATCGCCTGACCGACTTCGGTCGTGTTCGCGCTCCCCCCTAAATCGCCGGTGCGCGGCCCGTCCTTGATGACCTGCGTGATCGCCGCGAGAATGGCGTCGTGCGCCTCGCGCGTGCGGCCTTCGCCGCGGCCGATAAAGTCGAGCATCATCGCGGCCGTCCAGATCATGCCAATCGGGTTGGCGATGTTCTTGCCCGCGATATCCGGCGCCGAGCCGTGCACCGGTTCGAACAGCGACGGGAATTTACCTTCCGGATTCAGGTTGCCCGACGGCGCGATGCCGATGGTGCCGGTGCAGGCCGGCCCCAGATCCGACAGGATGTCGCCGAACAGATTCGACGCGACCACCACGTCGAAGCGATCCGGATTGAGCACAAAGCGCGCACACAGAATGTCGATGTGCTGCTTGTCCCACGTGATGTCCGGATACTTCGCCGCCGTCTCGGCCGCGCGCTTGTCCCACCACGGCATCGAGATCGAAATCCCGTTGCTCTTGGTCGCCACCGTCACGTGCTTGCGCTCACGCTGCTGTGCGAGATCGAACGCGAACTTCAGCACGCGCTCCGTGCCGTGTCGCGTGAAGATCGACTCCTGCACCACGAACTCGCGCTCCGTGCCCTCGAACATTACGCCGCCCACCGACGAGTACTCGCCTTCGGTGTTCTCGCGCACGATCAGGAAATCGATATCGCCCGCCTCGCGGCCCGCCAGCGGTGACGGCACCCCATCGAACAGACGCGCCGGGCGCAGGTTGATGTACTGATCGAATTCGCGACGGAACTTGAGCAACGACCCCCACAGCGAAATATGGTCGGGCACCGTCTCGGGCCAGCCCACGGCACCAAACAGAATGGCGTCGACGCCGTCGAGCTGCTGCTTCCAGTCGTCCGGCATCATCTGGCCGTGCTTGGCGTAGTAGTCGCAGCTCGCCCATTCGATGTGCTGGTAGTCGACGGGAATACCAAAGCGTCGGCACGCGGCGTCGAGCACGCGCAGGCCTTCGGGCATCACCTCTTTACCGATGCCGTCGCCCGGAATCACGGCGATCTTGAACGGACGCGCAGGGCGCTGGGACGTGTCGGTCATGGTCTGCTTCTCCTGAGGATTGGACGATGACGCTAGATTATTCCATTCCAACGCGGATAAAATCCCTCAATCGGTTAATCCACTATCCACGAATCGTGAATAAACCTCTACCCGTCACCCCGAATCTCGACGATCTGCGCGTCTTTTGCCAGGTCGCGCGCCGTGCCAGCTTTTCGGCGGCAGCCGAAGCGCTGGGCGTCTCGCCCGCGTACGTGAGCAAGCGCGTCGGCATGCTCGAAGCCGACCTTGGCACGCGCTTGCTACATCGCTCGACCCGGCGCGTGGCCATTACCGACGCAGGGGAACGCGTGTACGCCTGGGCGGAAAAGATTCTCGACGACGTGAATCACCTGATCGAGGATGTCTCCAGCACGCGGCAGGTGCCGCGCGGCACGCTGCGGGTGTCGAGCAGCTTCGGCTTCGGACGGCATGCCGTGGCCCCCGCCATGTCGCGGCTGCGCGCGCTGCATCCGCAGCTCAACGTGCGCCTGGACCTGTTCGACCGCATCGTCGACGTGGCGGCCGAGGGATATGACCTCGACGTGCGCATCGGCGACGACATCGCACCGCATCTGATCGCCCGCAAGCTCGCGGACAATCATCGGGTGCTGTGCGCCTCGCGCGCCTATCTCGACGCGCACGGCACGCCGCGTCAATTGAGCGACCTGGCCGGCCATGCGTGCATCGTCATCAAGGAACGCGATCATCCGTTCGGCATGTGGCGGCTGCAACAGCGCGCAGAGGCCGTCGCCCTCAAGGTGACGGGACCGCTGTCGACGAACCACGGCGAGGTGGCCGTGCAATGGGCGCTCGACGGACAGGGGATCGTGCTGCGCTCGATGTGGGACGTGGGGGCGCTGATCGCGCGCGGGGATCTGGTGCAGGTTCTGCCCGACGTGACGCAACCGGCCAACGTCTGGGCCGTTTATCCGTCGCGCGTGGCATCGTCGGCCAAGGTCCGTGCCTGCGTGGAATTCCTTCGCGAGGAATTCCAGACGCAGACGTGAGGTACGTCAAGTCGCGACACCACGCCGCGACACGCGTTGCCATTACTGCAGCGTGAACGACGCCTGTTCGACATGTTGCGAATCAAGCCCGATCTCGACGTTGAAGTCGCCGGGTTCGGCCACGTATTGCAGTTTCGCGTTGTAGAACTTCAGCAGACTTTCATCGATCGCGAAATGCACGGTGCGCGATTCGCCAGGCTTCAGGCTTACCTTGTCGAAACCCTTCAGCTCCTTGATGGGCCGCACGATCGACGCGGCAACGTCCTGCAAGTAGAGCTGCACGACGGTCGCCCCCTCGCGCTTGCCGGTGTTGCGCACCGTCACGCTCGCATCGAGCTTGCCGCCGCGCTCAAGTGTCTTGCTCGATAGCGTCACCTTCGACACCGCGAACGAGGTGTAGCTCAGGCCGTAGCCAAAGGCATACAACGGGCCGGAGTCTTCCTCGAAGTATTGCGAGGTGTAGTTGGCCGGCTTGCCCGGTGTGAACGGACGGCCGATGCGCAACTGGTTGTAGTACGTCGGGATCTGGCCGATCGAGCGCGGGAACGAGATCGGCAGCTTGCCCGACGGGTTGTAGTCGCCGAACAGCACGTCCGCAATCGCGTGGCCGCCTTCGGTGCCGGTGTACCACGTCTCGAGCATGGCGTCGGCGTTGGCCTTCGGCCAGTTCAGATCGAGCGGGCGACCGTTCATCAGCACGACGACGAGCGGCTTGCCGGTCGCCTTGAGTGCCTGCAACAGCGCCAACTGGCTACCTGGCAACGACAGGCTCGTGCGGCTGGACGCCTCGTGCGACATGCCACGCGCTTCGCCCACCGCCACGATCAGCGTGTCGGCGTTGCGCGCGACTCGCACGGCTTCGTCGATCATCTGCTGCGGCGATCGCTTGTCCTGCACGACTTCCGGATTGTCCCAATCGAGGAAGTTGAGATACTGAACCACGCGCGGGTCGTCGGTGATGTTCGCGCCGCGCGCATAGGTCACCTGCGCCTGCGGGCCGAGGGCGTCGCGCACGCCTTGCAGCAGCGTGACGGCCTGCGCCGCCACGCCCGCGGCCGACCAGCTCCCCAGGATATCGATCTTCGCGTCCGCGAGCGGCCCGATCACCGCGACCTTGCCCGCTTTGGCCAGCGGCAGTGTGTCGTGCCGGTTCTCCAGCAAGACAATGGACTTGCGCGCGGCATCGCGCGCGGCGTCACGATGCAGACGGCTCTGCGCATTCACATCTTTCGGATCCTGCGCCGCGTTGCCAATCCGGCGATAGGGGTCGGCAAACAGGCCCATGTCGTATTTCGCGCCGAGGACTTCGCGCACGGCGTCGTCGATGTCGCGCATCGGCACCTCGCCCGACTTCACGAGCCCCGGCAATTGCTTGAGGTACTGCACATCGGCCATGCTCATGTCGACGCCTGCCTCGATGGCCAGCTTCGCGGCCTCGCGGCCGTCCTTCGCCACGCCATGACGCATCAACTCTTCGATCGCGCCGTGATCGCTCACCGTCACGCCCTTGAATCCCCATTCGTCACGCAGCAAGTCGCGCAGCAGCCACTTGTTCGACGTGGC
>NZ_KB290509.1:3824-11346 GCF_000282835.1 Pandoraea sp. B-6
ACCCCGCCCGCACCGGCATCGATCCCGGCGCGGTACGGCGGCAGATAGTCCTGGTACATGCGCATCGGGCTCATGTCGACCACGTTGTAATCGCGCCCGCCCTCCACGGCACCGTACAGCGCGAAGTGCTTCACGAAGGCCATCAGGCTGTCCGGGTTGGCCGGCGACGTGCCCTGGAATCCCTGCACGCTCGCGCGCGCGGCTTGCGAAACAAGGTACGGGTCCTCGCCGAAGCCTTCCGAGGTGCGCCCCCAGCGCGGATCGCGCGAGATGTCGACCATCGGCGCGAACGTCGCATCCAGTCCGTCGGCGCTCGCTTCGATGGCGGCCACGCGTGCGGCGTGCTTCACCACCGACATATCCCAGCTCGATGCCAAGCCGAGGCTGATCGGGAACACGGTGCGATGCCCATGCACGATGTCGTAGGCGAAGAAAATGGGAATCTTCAGGCGGCTTTGCTTGACGGCCGCGTCTTGCAGCGGGCGGTTGTCGCTGCGCGTGACCGAGTTGAACGTGCCCCCTACGCGACCGGCAGCAATCTCCTTGATGAGCTGCGGCTGCGGCATGTCCGAGCCGATGCTGATCAGGCGCAATTGGCCGACCTTCTCCTCGAGCGTCATGCGCGCGATGAGGTCGTCGATGAACGCCCGCTTGGCGGACGCAGACGGCATGGCCGCCGGGGGATTGCCTTGAGCACCGTTGCCCAGGGCGGCAGGCGCGTCGGCGAAGGCCGGTGCGGCCGTGAGACTGGCCGCGAGCGCCAGTGCGGAGAACATTCTCATCTGCTAGCGATCCAATGTGGCGCGACGTGTGGATGACCGGCGAGATCGCGCGGCAGTGCCTCGCGTCGTATCAACTGGCGTTACCCATACCGGCGCAACGATCCGGGTGCGTAACTCGAAGTGCGAAGTGCGATACTTTGCCACAATTGGTTTTTCCCGAAGGCGTCCGTCCCGGCTTTCGCGAACGTCGCGATGCCATCGGGCGCGATACGCCCCCCCAACGACTGGAGAATTTCGTGGTTCTGCTTCCCCCCGCCAAGTCTCGGCATCGACGCGGCGCACGCGCGCTCGTGTCCGCCTTCGTCACGGGTGCGGCCCTGCTGGGCGCCGCGCATGCCCATGCCTTCTCGCTCGAGGACGTCACGGCCCGCGCGAAGGCGCTCGCCGACAAACCTTACGTCGCGCCAGTGAGCAATCTCACCCCGGCCTTCGCCAAGATGCCGTTCGGCGACTACATCAAGATCCAGCCGCGGCGCGACGCGTTCGAATGGAACGATCAGCCCTCGCCGTTCAAGCTGGGTTTCTATCACCAGGGCATGCAGTTCAGCACGCCGGTGAAGATCAACGAGGTCGTCGGCACAGGCCCCAACGCCAAGATCGACGAGATCAAGTACGACAGCCACCGCTTCGACTTCGGCGATCTCAAGCTCGACCGCAGCGCCACGCACAATCTCGGCTACGCGGGCTTTCGCGTGCTTTACCCGATCAACGAACCGGGCAAGCTCGACGAAATCATGAGCGTGCTCGGCGCGAGCTACTTTCGTGTGATCGGCAAAGGACAGGTCTACGGACTCTCGGCGCGCGGTCTGGCCATCGACACGGGCCTGCCCATCGCGGAGGAATTCCCGGCCTTTCGCGAGTTCTGGATCGAACGGCCGAACGCGGGCGACAAGCACCTGGTGTTCTACGCGCTGCTCGACTCGAAGCGCGCCACCGGCGCCTATCGCTTCGATCTGACGCCCGGCGAGGATTCGCTGTTGAAGGTGCAGGCACGGGTCTTCCTCCGCGCACCGGTGACCAAGCTCGGCATCGCGCCGCTCACGAGCATGTTCCTGTTCGGACCGAATCAGCAGCGCGATCCGTACAACTTCCGTCCGGCATTGCACGATTCGAATGGCCTGGCCATTCACGCCGGCAATGGCGAATGGATCTGGCGTCCGCTGAACAATCCGCGCAATCTGGCCATCAGCCAGTTCCAGGTGACGAATCCGCGCGGCTTCGGCCTGCTTCAGCGCGGGCGCGATTTCGCGCAGTACGAGGACCTGAAGGATCGTTACGATCTTCGCCCAAGCGCCTGGATCGAGCCGCAGGGCGACTGGGGCAAGGGCCATATCGAGCTGGTGGAAATCCCGTCGCCGGACGAGACCAATGACAACATCGGCGCGTTCTGGACGCCTGACCAATTGCCACCCAAGGGGCAGCCGCTGCAGGCCGATTACACGATCCACTGGACGATGAACGAGCGTGGCATCGTCGATCGACGTCTGGCCTGGGTAAAGCAGACGCTGCGCACGGCGGGCGAGATTACCCAAGCCAACCTGATCCGTCACTTCGACGGCAGCACCGGGCTGATCGTGGACTTCGACGGCGGCCCGCTCGCCACGCTGCCCGCCGGTTCGGTCGCGCCACAGGTCAGCGTGAGCGATAACGCCACCCTCATCGAGCAGACGCTGCAACCGAACCCGGTCACGCATGGCATGCGCCTGAATCTGCGTGTGATGGTCAAGGATCCGGCCAAGGTCGTGGAACTGCGGGCCGCCCTCGTCTCCGGCGGCAAGGCCGTGAGCGAGACCTGGAGTTATCAGCTCCCGCCATTTTCGGTCGCCAAGCAATAAGTTGCATCCTGCGTCTTCGTGCGGCGGCGTCCTGCCGCCGCACACCACGCTCCCTCCGCACCCGTCACCACCGCAATTAAACAGGCACTTACGCGCCTCGTTTCCTCCTGTAAAACCCTGAATCGGGCAAATTGTCCTTGCAGTGAATCGTCATTTCGCGTTTACTGCATGCACAATATTGCATAAATAGCTGCCCATCGAGGTGTGTTGAGGCAGTCGGCTTCCTCGGCAACGGTCCTCGGCCGCCCGGATGGGGCCCGGCCTGGTGCCGCTTGCGTCGGTCAAGACATCCCCAAGACTCTCCGCATTTCGACGGAGGGCGGATTCGTTATGGAGACACTCGCATGCGACCTATCGACGTACATGAGTTGGCCGACAACGCCCGCTTGAACGGCTATCACTACCGCATTCTGCTCTGGTGCGCGCTCATCATCATCTTCGACGGCTACGATCTCGCGGTCGCGGGCATTGCGCTGCCCTCGATCATGAAAGCGATGAACGTCGACGCCACCAGTGCCGGCTTCATGGTCAGCGCCGCCCTCTTCGGCATGATGTTCGGCGCCATTGCGATGGGCATGGTGGCCGACAGCATCGGCCGTCGCAAAGCTATCGCCATCTGTGTGCTGATGTTCTCGCTGTTCACCGCCATGGCCGGATTCACACACGAGCCGATCAGCTTCTCCGTGACGCGCTTCTTCGCGGGCGTCGGCATTGGCGGCGTGATGCCGATCGTGGTCGCGCAAATGACGGAGTACGCGCCGCGTCGCCTGCGCGCCACGCTCGTCACGCTCATGTTCTCGGGCTATTCGGTGGGCGGCATGCTCGCGGCGCTGCTCGGCAAGGGGCTGATCGAAACGCACGGCTGGCAGTCCGTCTTTCTGGCGGCGGGTCTGCCCGCGCTGCTCGTGCCGTTCGCGATGAGGGCACTGCCGGAGTCGATGCCGTTCCTGATCCGCACTGGCCGTCTCGACGCGCTCAAGCAAGTGCTTGCCCGCCTCGCGCCGGATTATGTTGCGCAGCCGGGCGATCAGTTCGCGCTGGCCTCGGCGGATCGCAAGCAGGCTGCGCCGCTCTCGCGTCTGTTTCAGGACGGGCGAGGCGTGAGCACCGTCATGCTGTGGATCGCGTTCTTCATGTGTCTGTTCATGGTGTATGCGCTCAGTTCGTGGCTCGCCAAACTCATGGCAAGCGCCGGTTATAGCCTCGGCTCGGCGCTCACGTTTGTGCTCGTGCTGAACTTTGGCGCGATGCTCGGCGCCATCGGCGGCGGCTGGCTCGCCGACCGTTTCAACATCAAGTACGTGCTCGTGGGCATGTATGCGCTGGCCGCCGTGTCCATCACGCTGCTCGGCGTGAAGGTACCGACGCCGGTGCTCTTCGTGCTGGTGGGGTTGGCCGGGGCGTCGACCATCGGCACGCAGATCGTCACCTACGCCTACGCGGGACAGTTCTATCCAATGGCCGCGCGCGGCACGGGCATCGGCTGGGCCTCCGGGGTGGGACGCAGCGGTGCCATTCTCGCGCCCATCGCGATCGGCATGCTGGTGAGCCTGTCGCTGCCTTTGCAGCAAAACTTTATGGCAATCGCCATTCCCGCCGTCATCGCGGTCGTCGCCGTGTTGTTGATCGACCACAAGAAATCGGCGTCGGTGCAGCAGCAAGCGGCAACGCAATCGCACGTCACGGCGGCGAAACTCGCGAACGGCGCGGGAGAACCGGCGTAATCTCGCGCGTCAAGGCACGCTCGGCCAACCATCACCGACGCAACGGCATGGCGACGCAATCGCGCGTCGCCATGCGAAAATGCGCGCCGCGGCGGTTATGGGAATGATCGCGGCTTTCAGTGACGCAACGCGCCGGTGTCGGGGCAATCCGTCAACGTCCGGCGCATCCGCGGCACATGAAAATTTCCTTCAACCCGAGCGCCTCAGGCGCCGATAACCAGATATCCGTCCCAACGGACTCTCTGGGGAAAATCAATATGCCGCGTATTGCTTTGCTGAGTGCCCTCGTGCTGACCGTCGCCCAGGCGCCGGCCTTCGCCGCCCCCCTCAACGACGCCACCGTCGTCAATCTCTCCACCCGACAAACCCTCGCCAGCGACGCCGTGTTTCGTGGCGGCCAGACCGCCACCCTCGGCACCGTCGCGCTGCGCAACGCGCACGGCAGCTTCGGCGTCAACGTTGCCGCCGGCGCGCTCAACTTGCAGTCGAATCAGCTTGTGCTGGCGAACGCCTCGCGCGTTGCGGTCGATACCCGTCAGACGATCCGCAACACGACGATCCTGACCGGCGTGCCGAGCGCGTCGCTGGGTGACCGGGCCCTGATGGGCGCCTCGGGCAATCTCGGTGTGAACGTGGTGGCCGGCGTGGCCAACGCACAGGCCAACGCGTTGGCCATTCATTGACGACTCGCTGAACCTTCACCCGGCCGGATGACGTCTCGGCCGGGATCGGTCTGTACCGACACGGCTCCCGCCGCGCGACTGCGTCGACGCCGCGCGCTTACCCTACCGCGCCAACCGAACCATCCGCGCCGTCCGCCCGGCCCACCGCGCCAAAGCGCCACGACAGCCTGCGCGCCGCCGCCAGCAAGGCCTGCGCCGGCGATGCGCCCAGCGCCGTCTCGAAACTGCCCGCCGACCCCATCAACGCAAGCACCAGCGTGACTTCTCCCGTGTGATCGAACACCGGTACCGCCACCGTGTCGATTCCGGGCACGGGGTTGCTCTGCGCCGTATCGAATCGTTGTTCGCGAATCACCTTCAACCGCGCGGCAAAATCGGCTGGGGGCGTCGACGCGCGCCCTTCCGCGCCGAGGCCCGCCATGCGCACCGATTCCTGTGCGAGCATGCCGCCGAGTACCGCATCGGGCAGAAACGCCGCGAACGTGCGCCCCATGGCGGTGTTCACCAACGAAAGCACCGTGCCGATGCGCAAGCTCACGTGCTGCGGACGCATCGCCTCCTCAAGCCGAACCACCGTGGGGCCGACCGGCCCCAGCACGGCCATCGCGGCCGACAGCCCGGTGGCGTGAGCCAGCGCAAGAATCTCCGGCTCGGCCTCCCCCGTAGGCGAGAGACGCTGCAATGCCATCAAGCCTAGCTCAAGGCTGAGCGCCCCCGCCTCGAAATTGCCGTTCGCATCGCGCGAGAGCAAGCCGGCACGTTGCAGGCTCACCAGATGCGGATGCGCCTTTGCTGGCGCCATCCCCGCGTTGCGCGCCAGCGCGTTGAGCGGCAGCGGACGCCCCGCCGCCGCCAGCGCCTCGAGCAATGCCCCGGTGCTTTCCAGCGCCTGAATGCCGCGCTGCGGTTTCGCGGGCATCGATGCCACGTCGTCCGGCACCTCGCGCGTTTCCTTTCGGCTTGGCGTCGCGTTCATGCGCCCTCCTTGCCGTCTGCACCACGAGCATCGATTTGCGCGGCGATGTCGCTCGCCGTCGCGCGCAATGCATTCGCCGCCGCGCCGTCCCAGGCGACATCGAGTGCAGCCGTCGGCCCGATCGCGGTGAGCGCGAGACGCAGCCGCCCGCTCGCATCGAACACCGGCGCGCACAGACTGCTCACCGACGGGCTCGGCGTATTCACGCTACGCGCCACACCGTGCGCGCGTGTCTCGTCGAGCAGCGCATCGAACCCTTCGCGCTCGCTCGGGGATGTCGGCATCTGCTCACGCCACGCCTGCGGCCATTGCGCCTGCGGGGTGAAGGCGCAAAACGCCCGCCCGGTCGACGTCGTCGTGAGCGACATGACCGATCCCACGTGCAGATTCACATGCAACGGAAACGCCGCACGCTCGAAATGCACGACGAGCGGGCCCTGCGGCGCACTCGTGCAGATCGCGACACAAAGCCCCGTCTCGCGTGCCAGCGCAACGACACGCGGCACCGCCGCGCGATACGCCGGGTCGTTCTCGAGATGCAGCAACGCGAGACGCAACGTCATCGGGCCCGGCGTGTAGTCGCCCGACATCGGGTCTCGCTTGAGCAAGCCGAGCCGCGTGAGGCTTACCAGATACGGATGCGCCTGCGCAGGCGGCAGCCCGGCGAGCGCGGCGAGATCGCCGGGCCCCAGCGCCCGGTGCGCCTGCGCCAGCGCCTGAAGCACGCGCGCCGCCACGTCCACGCTTTGCACGCCGCGCGAGGCACGCCCGGGTTGGCCGCTCGCGTCGGCCGTGCCGTCCATCGGAATTCGATTCATGCGATCAAGGGAGGCGGGCTCCCAAAGGAAAATGGCCTAGATTCTAAACAAGTCGACGCCCGCAATGGCATCGATCCCGACGTTCCTCGGGGTTAACCCAAGACGGGAACGTCATTCCATCGCTCACGAAGCAACGTTAGCAAATAACGATACTATTTGTCATTGACAAATATTAAAGGCATTTCGTAAGATGGCTTCATCCACCCCATCAGTCGCATCATCCCCGCAGACGAGATAAGAGAGAGACAAGCATGGCCAAAGCATTCGCCTCGCAAGCCGACCTGGAAACCAAGAAGGTCACATTTACCCAATTGTCGGAAAACACCTGGGCCTACACGGCCGAGGGTGACCCGAACTCCGGCGTCATCATCGGCGACGACGGCGTGATGATCGTCGACACGACAGCCACGCCCGCCATGGCGCAGGATCTCATCGCGAAGATCCGCACAGTCACCGACAAGCCGATCAAGTATGTGGTGCTCTCGCACTATCACGCCGTGCGCGTGCTGGGTGCGTCGGCCTACTTCGCCGAAGGTGCGCAGCAGATCATCGCAAGCCGTGGCACGTACGAGATGATCGTCGAGCGCGGCGAAGCCGACATGAAGTCGGAAATCGAGCGCTTTCCGCGTCTGTTCGCCGGTGTCGAAACGGTGCCGGGTCTCACGTGGCCGACGCTCGTCTTCGAGAAGGAAATGACGCTCTTC
>NZ_KB290509.1:11356-21603 GCF_000282835.1 Pandoraea sp. B-6
CTCGAAGTAAAGATCGCGCACCTCGGTTCGGGTCACACCAAGGGCGACACCGTGGTGTGGCTGCCGTCGCAAAAGGTGCTGTTCTCGGGCGACCTGGTCGAGTACGACGCCGCCTGCTACACCGGTGACGCGCAACTCGCCGAATGGCCGGCCACGCTCGACGCGCTGGCCGCGCTCGGCGCCGAAAAGCTCGTGCCGGGCCGGGGCCCTGCCCTGACCACGCCCGACGATGTCGCCAAGGGCCTGGCGTACACGAAGGACTTCGTGACAACGTTGTTCGAAGCGGGCAAGCAGGCCGTCGAACAGAAGCTCGATCTGAAGGGTGCGATGGCGCTTACGCGTCGCGAGATGGATCCGAAGTTCGGTCATGTCTTTATCTATGAACACTGCCTGCCGTTCGATGTGACCCGCGCGTTCGACGAAGCGAGCGGCATCACGCATCCGCGCATCTGGACGGCGCAGCGCGACAAGGAAATGTGGACCGCCCTGCAGGACTGAGTTCGCGCCGAGCGCAACATCAAAAGTAAAAAGCGGAACCCGCCGGGGCACGTGCGCCGGTGCGGTGCCGACGATGGAGACATTGCATGAGCAGCATCGATTACCAGCGCCTGACGTTCGATTACCGGCCTTGCGCAGAACAGTCCGGCAACGCCGCAGGTGAGATCCACCCGGTCATCGTGGTCGGCGCGGGGCCGGTGGGACTGGCCGGCGCCATCGACCTTGCGCAGCAAGGCGTGCCCGTGATCGTGCTCGACGACGACTGCACGCTCTCGGCCGGCTCACGCGCCATCTGTTTCGCCAAGCGTACGCTCGATATCTTCGACCGTCTCGGCTGCGGCGAGCGCATGGTGCAAAAGGGCGTGCGCTGGAACGTCGGCCGCGTGTTCCTGCGCGATCAGGAGGTCTACAACTTCGATCTGCTGCCCGAAGCGGGACACCATCGCCCGGCGTTCATCAATCTTCAGCAGTACTACGTCGAAGGCTATCTCTACGAGCGCGCACGCGAACTGCCGAACATCGACATCCGTTGGAAGCACAAGGTCGTCGGACTCACCCAGCAGGGCACGCCCGGCACGCCTGAGGCGAGCGTCACGCTCACGGTCGAGACGCCCGACGGCGAGTATCAAACCAGCGCACGTTACGTCGTGGCCGCCGACGGATCGCGCAGCCCCGTGCGCAAGTTGATCGGTGTGGACACCCACGGACGCACATTCAAGGACCGCTTCCTGATCGCCGACGTGAAGATGACGGCAGACTTCCCGACCGAGCGCTGGTTCTGGTTCGATCCGCCGTTCCATCCGAATCAATCCGTGCTGCTGCATCGACAACCCGACAACGTGTGGCGCATCGATTTCCAATTGGGATGGGACGCCGACCCGGCCGTCGAGAAGACGCCCGAGCGCGTGATCCCGCGCGTGCAAGCCTTGCTCGGCCCGGACGCCAAATTCAGCCTGGAGTGGGTCAGCGTCTACACCTTCTCGTGCCTGCGCATGGACGACTTCCGTCACGGTCATGTGCTGTTCGCCGGAGACGCCGCGCATGGTGTGTCGCCGTTCGGCGCGCGCGGTGCGAACAGCGGCGTGCAGGATGCGGAGAACCTCGCGTGGAAACTGGCGCGGGTGCTCGCCGGTCAGGCGCCGGATACGCTGCTCGATACTTACGCCCGTGAGCGCGAATTCGCCGCCGACGAAAACATCCGTAACTCGACGCGCTCCACCGATTTCATCACGCCCAAGAGCGCTGTCTCGCGGGTCTTCCGCGATGCCGTGCTGACGCTCGCCCGCGATCACGCGTTTGCGCGTCAGTTGGTCAACAGCGGGCGGTTGTCCGTGCCCGCCGTGCTGAGCGAGTCGACATTGAATACGCCGGAGCGCGACACGTTTGCGGGACGCATGGTCCCGGGCACGGCCTGCGTCGACGCGCCGCTCGTCCGGCATGGGCAGGACGGCTGGCTGCTGCCTCGCCTGGGCGGGCGCTTTGTCGCACTCGTATTCGGTGCGCCGGCGTCGCTCGATGCGGCATCGCTCGCGGGCCTCGACGCCCTCGCGAACGGCAGCGTGCCCGTCGTGTCATTGTTCGTCACGCCGGATGCCGAAGCGGCGCAGGACGCGCGCGGCGAACCCCATAGCGTCTGGCACGACGCGCAAGGCCTGGCGGCCCAACGCTATGACGCCGCGCCGGGAACGGTGTATCTGATTCGTCCGGATCAACACGTGTGCGCGCGGTGGCGCAGCGTCGACGCGACGGCGATTGCCGCCGCGCGCGAGCGCGCCTTGGGACGTACCGCCCCGGAAGTCGCGCCGATGCAATGCGCGGCCTGACGTGCCTCCGGCCAAACGCATCGACCACATCCCGATCCCATCGATCCCGCAGTAAGGAGCCCCTTCATGGCACTCGAAACACAACCGCGTCTGACGCGTCCGGACGACTTCTACGAAGCCCTGATCGACATGCACCGAGATCTCGACGAGGCGCAAAGTCAGGCCGCCAACGCGCAACTGATCCTGCTGCTCGCCAACCAGATCGGCGATCACGACACGCTGCTTTCGGCGCTTCGGCTGGCGCGCGCTGGCGCACTGGGCACCGCGACGAGTGGTTCGACGGACGGTCCGCACGCGTGACACAAGCAAAGGCGGGGCGCCCGGCCATCGGGCGCCCCGCGTTGTTCGACGCGAGACCGCGCAAGCAATGCGCGTGCGGGCGTTACACCACCACCATCTGCGAAATCTTCTGCGCCGCCGCCAGCAGGGGAGCGAGGAATGTGGCTTCCATTTCCGCCGCCGACGTCCGGTTGGCCTGACCACTGACATTCATCGCCGCGATCACCTGCCCCGCGCGATTGCGAATTGGCGCAGCGATCGAAATCATCCCCTCTTCCAACTCCTGATCGACGATGGCCCACCCTTGGGCGCGCACGTCGAGAATGCGCTGACGCAACGTGTCGATATCCGTCACCGTGCGGCGCGTGTGCTGACGAATGTCCGCGCGACGCAAGGCGGCGTCGAGTTCGTCGTCGGGCAACGCCGAGAGCATGACGCGCCCCATCGAGGTACACCATGCCGGCAGACGGCTGCCGATCGACAGGTTGATCGACATCACCTTGCGCACCGGCACGCGCAGGACATAGACGATGTCGTCGCCATCGAGCACCGAGGCGGAACTGCTCTCATGCACTTGCTGCACCAGCGCCTCCATGAACGGCTCGGCCAGATTCCACAGCGGCATCGACGTCAGATACGAGAAGCCGAGGTCGAGAATACGCGGCGTGAGCCGAAACAGGCGCCCCTCACTTCGCACGTAGCCCAGCGCTTCGAGCGTGAGCAGAATGCGTCGCGCCCCCGCACGGGTGAGGCCCGACGCCTGTGCGACTTCCGAGAGCGTCTGCGCCGGACGCGTCGCGTTGAACACCTTGACCACGGCCAACCCGCGCGCAAACGACTGCACATAGGAGTCACCCGGTTTCTTGTCGGTGGGGTCGGTAGCGTCGTTGGGCACGGGTGTCATGGAAAAGGCGGATGGCGAAAGGCAATGGAACGGCAAGCGTAATGGATTTGTGTCGCCGGTTCCACCGCACGACACACGCCACCGCGTCGCCTGCGCCAGACCGGCGTTCCCCCCCTCGGGCCGACCCTCGCTTGACGGCCGACAAGAGAAGGCTTACGCTGTTCTTATAGCGAATATATGTTCGCTATAAGAACATTGTGAACCAGACGATGCCGCCTGACAAGTCGCCGTCGCCGGGAGACACTCAACAAGGGTCACGGGCGCGAGTCCGCCAGCCCGATGGAACTGCCCAGGAGGCACGTGTGATCAACAAGATTTACGAGTCGCTCGCCAGCGCGGTGGCCGACGTTCACGACGGCGCGACGATCATGATTGGCGGCTTCGGCAATGCCGGGATGCCCTCGGCGCTCATCGACGCCCTGATTGAGCAAGGCTCGCGCGAACTGACCATCGTCAACAACAATGCCGGCAACGGCGAGACTGGCCTCGCCGCCCTGCTGGGTGCCGGGCGCGTGCGCAAGATTATCTGCTCGTTCCCGCGCCAGACCGACTCGCAAGTGTTCGACGCGCTCTACCGCGCGGGCAAGATCGAGCTGGAACTCGTGCCGCAGGGCAATCTGGCCGAGCGTATTCGCGCCGCGGGCGCCGGCATCGGCGGCTTCTTCACGCCGACCGGCTACGGCACGCTGCTCGCCGAGGGCAAGGAAACGCGCGTCATCGACGGCAAGCCGTACGTGTTCGAACTGCCGATCCACGCCGACTTCGCGCTCATCAAGGCGCTCAAAGGCGACCGCTGGGGCAACCTCGTGTATCGCAAGACCGCGCGCAACTTCGGCCCGATCATGGCCACGGCGGCCAAGTGCGCCATCGTTCAGGTGAATGAAGTCGTCGAGCTTGGCGAGCTCGATCCGGAAGCCGTGGTGACGCCCGGCATCTTCGTTCAACGCGTTGTCGCGGTGCCTGGCGCCGCACGCGCCTGATCCCCATCTGATTTCGGAGCACGACATGAACCGACTGACCCGCGACCAGATGGCCGCCCGCGTCGCCCAGGACATTCCCGACGGCGCCTACGTGAACCTCGGCATCGGCTTGCCGACCGCTGTTGCCAATCACTTGCCTGCCGAGCGAGAGATCATTCTCCAGAGCGAAAACGGCGTGATCGGCATGGGCCCGGCCCCCGCCAAGGGCGAAGAGGACGAAGACCTTATCAACGCCGGCAAGCAACCCGTCACGCTCAAGCCGGGCGGCGCCTACTTCCACCATGCCGATTCGTTCGCGATGATGCGCGGCGGCCACCTCGACTTCTGCGTGCTCGGCGCGTTCCAGGTCTCGAAGACGGGCGACCTCGCCAACTGGCACACCGGCGCTCCCGACGCCATTCCAGCCGTCGGCGGTGCGATGGATCTCGCCAGCGGCGCCAAGCAGGTGTTCGTGATGATGGAACACCAGACCAAGCAGGGCGATAGCAAGATCGTCGAGCAGTGCACTTATCCGCTCACCGGCGTGGGTTGCGTCACGCGCATCTACACCGATCTGGCGGTGATCGATGTCGCCCCCGAGGGCCTGCGCGTCGTCGAGATGGTCGACGGCCTCACGCTCGACGAACTCCAGCGTGTGACCGGCGTGACGCTGCTGCCCTCGCCGGCCGTTGCCTGACGCGACACCCCCATCGCCGGGACATCGCCTGATGTGACCCGGCGTTTTTTCATCTGCGAGACTCCCTGCGCGAGTTTCGATTCGGCTGAGGTAGACCCATGAGTGAAGTCTTTATCTGCGACGCGATTCGCACCCCGATCGGCCGCTACGGCGGCGCGCTGTCCTCCGTGCGTGCCGACGACCTCGGCGCCATTCCGCTCAAGGCGCTCATGGCGCGCAACGGCGGCGTCGACTGGACGCAGGTCGACGACGTGATCTTCGGCTGCGCCAACCAGGCCGGGGAAGACAACCGCAACGTGGCGCGCATGTCGTCGCTGCTGGCCGGCCTGCCGCAAGACGTGCCGGGCGCCACGCTCAACCGCCTGTGTGGTTCGGGCATGGACGCCATCGGCACCGCCGCGCGCGCCATCAAGGCGGGCGAAGCCGGTCTGATGATCGCCGGCGGCGTGGAGAGCATGAGCCGTGCGCCGTTCGTGATGGGCAAGGCGGCGAGCGCGTTTTCGCGTCAGGCGGAGATTTACGATACGACCATCGGCTGGCGTTTCGTCAATCCGCTGATGAAGGCACAGTACGGTGTGGATTCGATGCCCGAGACGGGCGAGAACGTCGCGACCGAGTTCGGCATCAGCCGTGAAGATCAGGATCGCTTTGCGGTGCGTTCGCAGGAAAAGGCCGCACGCGCCCAGGCCGATGGCACGCTGGCCCAGGAAATCACGCCGGTGTCCATCGCCCAGAAGAAGGGCGAGGCGATCGTAGTGGATCGCGACGAACATCCGCGTGCAACGAGCATGGAAGCGCTCGCCAGACTCAAGGGCGTGGTACGCCCGGATGGCACCGTGACCGCCGGCAACGCTTCTGGCGTCAACGACGGCGCCTGCGCACTGCTGTTGGCAGACGAGGCGAGTGCGGCGCGCTTTGGCCTGACGCCGCGTGCCCGCGTTCTGGGCATGGCGACGGCAGGGGTGGCACCGCGCATCATGGGCATCGGTCCGGCTCCCGCAACGAAAAAACTGCTCGCTCGGCTCGGTATGTCGATCGATCAGTTCGATGTGATCGAACTCAACGAAGCGTTTGCGAGCCAGGGCCTGGCCGTGCTGCGTCAGCTCGGCGTGGCCGACGATGACCTGCGCGTCAATCCGAACGGCGGCGCCATTGCGCTGGGCCATCCGCTCGGCATGAGCGGCGCACGTCTGGTGACGACGGCGATGTATCAGCTCCAGCGTACGGGTGGTCGCTTTGCGCTGTGTACGATGTGCATTGGGGTCGGCCAAGGCATCGCTATCGCCATCGAAGCGGTGTAATCCCACCACACCGCCTGTGTTTCAGGGCCGGGCGTGCGTGCGGGACTCGGTAAGTCCCGCCACGCCTCGTCCGGGTCCCGTCGGCATGATCGATGCCGGTCGGGACGCGTCTGCCCTCAATCTCCTTCCGTCCTTCCTCAGGTTCCCCTGACCGTTCAGACAGCCTTGGCGACGTCGCGCATGACGGCGTCGAAGAACGTTGTCTGCGCGTCCGCTTCGCTGCGGGCATACGCGCGGTTGATGCCGCTGATCACTGCCCGAATCGATGCGGTCGTCAGATTCGCATCGATGCCCACGCCGAAAGCACTGCCCACGATGGCGTCGCCGGCCATCTCCGCGATGGCGATCGCGCGGGCGTCGGCCCCTTGCGTGAGCGCGCGCTCCTCGTAGTGCTGAACGCGCACAGGCGTACGCATGGCGTGCATCAGGGCGTCCAGCGGTCCGTTACCGGTGCCCGAGACGGTCGTGCGCTGACCGTGAATGTCGACCGTCACGGCGATATGCTGGCGGCCGTCCCGCTCGGACAGCGTGTGACCGACGTACGCGACCGGCTCGCTCGACGCCACGTATTCCTTCTGGAACAGTTGCCAGATCTGCGACGCGGTGACTTCGGCCCCCGTCTCGTCGGTGTAACGCTGTACGGCCGAGCTGAAATCGACCTGCAGGCGACGCGGCATCTGCACGCCATACGACTGCTCGAGCAGATAGGCGATGCCGCCCTTGCCCGACTGGCTGTTCACGCGAATGATCGAGTCGTACGTGCGGCCGAGATCGCTCGGGTCGATGGGCAGGTACGGCACTTCCCAGACGGCGTCCGGTTTTTGCGCGGCCAGGCCCTTCTTGATGGCGTCCTGATGCGAACCGGAGAATGCGGTGAACACCAGGTCGCCGACATACGGATGACGCGGATGCACGGGCAACTGCGTGCATTCCTCCGACGTGCGGGCGATCTCGTTGATGTTCGAGAAATCGAGGCCCGGATCCACGCCCTGCGTGTACAGGTTCAAACCGAGGGTGACGAGGTCGACGTTGCCGGTGCGTTCGCCGTTGCCGAAGAGGCAACCTTCGATGCGGTCGGCACCGGCCATCACGGCCAGCTCGGCCGCGGCCACGGCCGTGCCGCGATCGTTGTGCGGGTGGACCGAGAGAATCAGCGAATCGCGGCGCGCGAGGTGACGGTGCATCCACTCGATCTGGTCGGCGTAGTGGTTCGGCGTGCCGATCTCCACCGTGGCCGGCAGGTTGACGATGCACTTGCGCTGCGGCGTGGGTTGCCACACGTCGAACACCGCGTCGCACACGTCCTTGGCGAACTCGAGTTCGGTGCCGGTGAACGTCTCTGGGCTGTATTGCAGCGTCCATTGCGTGTCCGGCGCGGCGTCGGCACAGCGTTTGATCGTCTTGGCCGCAGCCACGGCAAGCGCCTTCACACCGGGCTGATCGAGGTTGAAGACGATGCGGCGGAATTCGGGCGCGGTCGCGTTGTAGAGGTGGACGATGGCGCGCGGTACGCCCTTGAGGGCGGCGAAGGTGCGCTCGATGAGGTCGTCACGGGCCTGCGTGAGGACTTCGATGGTGACGTCGTCGGGAATGTGACCGCCTTCGATCAGTTCGCGCACGAAGTTGAAATCGGTATCGGACGCCGACGGGAACGCCACTTCGATTTCCTTGAAGCCAATGGCGACGAGCGTCTTGAACATGCGCATCTTGCGCTGGGCATCCATCGGCTCGAACAAGGCCTGGTTGCCGTCTCGCAGATCGGTGCTCATCCAGATCGGGGCACGCGTGATGGTGCGGCTCGGCCATTGTCGGTCGGGGATATTGACCGGGGTGAACGGGCGGTACTTCGTGGCGGGGTGCTTCAACATGGCGTAGTCTCAAGGGTCGGCAAAAGTGGCAACCGGACGACGCATGAACGCAGATTAGCTACGACCGCCGGTTGGAGGAACCGGGGCTCAGATCGGCGTAACTGGGGAAAATCAGCGGTGCTTCAGAGAAGTCTTCAGACGATGCACGCGCGCAGCAACGGACCAAGCCCGGTGGAGCGGGCTAGTAGTCGTAGCGAGAGGGAGAATTGCGCGGTGATCATGGCCCTCATGAAATCACAGAGTTTCGGACGCTGTCAACCATGATGTGTTGTCTCATGACATTTCCCTCGTGGGCCGGCACGCACCGGCGCGGTCGTCGTCGACCCGCGGCCCCGGGGATCGGGCGCCTCGTCAGGGCGTGAGCGGCACGGCCGAGGTGCACTTGATCTCGTCGAGACAAACGCTCGACTTGACGGCACTCACCCCGGGAATCCGCATCAGTGTATCGAGCAGAAACTCGGACAGCGCCTTCAGATCACGGGCCACGACCTTGAGCACGTAGTCGATATCCCCCGTCACGGAAAAGCACTCTTGAATCTGTGCCAGCTCCGCCACCAATCCCTTGAAATTCGACAGGTCGCGGATATGACCGCGCTCCATCGTCACGTGGACAAAGGCGACCACGCCAAAGCCGAGCTGCTGCGCGTCGAGCCGTGTGTCGTAGCCCTTGATCACCCCCGTCTCCTCGAGCCGCCGGTGACGCCGCAACGTCTGAGCAGGCGACAGCTTGATCGCCTCGGCCAGCTCAAGATTCGAAATTCGCCCGTGCGACTGCAATACCCCCAGCAACCGGACGTCGATTCGATCGATCTCGATGTCATGCACTTTTATCTCTCCTTAGGCACATATCACGAAATATTAGTGCAAAAACTAGGGTTTCCCTAACACCGTTACGAAATCCTATTTTGCGGTGTCCCCCTTACACTGAGCGCGGTAAAACGTCGCACGTGCGTGCCACCTTCCCACTATTTCAGGGATTACGGCGAGCGGAACGGGCCCGCCGGTTTATCCCAACCCGACGGTCGACAAAGCGCAATTTTGTTGCACTTTCCGCCGTCACCCGGCGTTCGACGAATCTGACACTTTATCCATCACCTGACCCAGCCGAGACGATCATGGCCGACCTGTTTGACAACCCGATGCAACTGATGGGCTTCGAATTCGTGGAATTCGCGTCGCCTACCCCGAATGTCCTCGAACCCATTTTCGAGCAGATGGGCTTCACGCTGGTGGCGCGTCACCGTTCGAAGGACGTAGTGCTGTACCGCCAGGGCGACATCAACTTCATCGTGAACCGCGAGCCGAACAGCGAAGCGGCCTACTTCGCCGCCGAGCACGGCCCGAGCGCCTGCGGCATGGCATTCCGCGTGAAAGACTCGCACAAGGCCTACGCCCGTGCACTGGCGCTCGGTGCGCAGCCGGTAGAGATCGAGACCGGCCCGATGGAGCTGCGTCTGCCCGCGATCAAGGGCATCGGCGGTGCGCCGCTGTATCTGATCGATCGCTTCGAGGAAGGCAAGTCGATCTATGACATCGACTTCGAATTCATCGAGGGCGTCGACCGTCATCCGGTCGGCCACGGCCTGCGTCTGATCGACCACCTGACGCACAACGTTTATCGCGGCCGCATGGCCTATTGGGCCAGCTTCTACGAGAAGCTGTTCAACTTCCGCGAGATCCGCTACTTCGACATCTCGGGCGAATACACGGGCCTGACATCCAAGGCCATGACCGCGCCCGATGGTAAAATTCGCATCCCCCTGAACGAGGAATCCGCCAAGGGCAGCGGCCAGATCGAGGAATTCCTGATGGCCTTCAACGGCGAAGGCATTCAGCACATTGCGTTCCTCACCGACAACCTGCTTCAGGTGATCGACAACCTGCAAATGGCCGGGGGCGAGCTCATGACCGCGCCGAA
>NZ_KB290509.1:21613-30543 GCF_000282835.1 Pandoraea sp. B-6
CGTCGAGCTCATGACCGCGCCGAACGACTTCTACTACGATGCGCTCGAGACCCGTCTGCCCGGCCATGGCCAGCCGATCGGCGAACTGAAGTCGCGCGGCATTCTGCTCGACGGCACGACCGAAGGCGGCAAGCCCCGCCTGCTGTTGCAGATCTTCTCGAAGACGCTGCTCGGCCCCGTGTTCTTCGAGTTCATCCAGCGCGAGGGTGACGACGGCTTCGGCGAAGGCAACTTCAAGGCGCTGTTCGAATCGCTCGAGCGCGATCAGATCGAGCGAGGTACGCTCAAGGTCTGAGTCCGGGGGAGACACGATCGTCGGCACAGTCCGACGATCCCAAAGGACACGGCGACGGCGTCATAAGCGCTGCGCCGTGGCGGCTCAACGGTTCCGGTTCGTTCGCACAGAACGAAACAGAGAAGCGCGCCGCATGGCAATGAAGGTAGGGTAAGGAACAGACATGTCCGCCAATGCACCACAAGAAGGCTCGCTCCACCGCGGCCTGAAGAATCGTCACATCCAATTGATCGCGCTGGGTGGCGCGATCGGCACCGGCCTCTTTCTCGGCATCGCCCAAACCATCAAGACCGCCGGCCCGTCAGTGCTGCTGGGCTATGCCATTGCCGGCGTCATCGCGTTTTTCATCATGCGCCAGCTCGGCGAAATGGTCGTCGACGAGCCGGTCGCCGGCTCGTTCAGCTACTTCGCCAACAAGTATTGCGGGCATTTCGCGGGCTTCGTGTCCGGCTGGAACTACTGGGTGCTCTATGTGCTGGTGTCGATGGCCGAACTCTCGGCCGTGGGCATCTACGTCCAGTACTGGTGGCCGGCCATTCCCACGTGGGTTTCGGCCCTCGTGTGCTTTGGCGTCATCAACGCCATCAATCTCTCCAGCGTGAAGTCGTACGGCGAGATGGAATTCTGGTTCTCCATCATCAAGGTCGCCGCCATCGTCGGCATGATCGGGTTCGGCGGCTATCTGCTGTTCTCCGGCAACGCCGGCCCTGAAGCCAGCGTGACCAACCTGTGGCGACACGGCGGTTTCTTCCCGAACGGCGTATCGGGCCTCGTCATGGCGATGGCCGTCATCATGTTCTCCTTCGGCGGACTGGAACTGGTCGGCATCACCGCGGCGGAAGCGGACAACCCGTCGCACACGATTCCGCGCGCGACCAACCAGGTCATCTACCGCATTCTGATTTTCTACGTTGGCGCGCTCGGCGTGCTGCTCTCGCTGTACCCGTGGGAGAAGGTGGTATCCGGCGGCAGCCCGTTCGTGCTGATCTTCCACGCACTGAACAGCAATGCCGTGGCCAACGTGCTCAACGCGGTGGTATTGACCGCGGCACTATCGGTCTACAACAGCTGCGTGTACTGCAACAGCCGCATGCTCTACGGTCTGGCCGGTCAAGGCAATGCGCCGCGTGCGCTGCTCAAGGTCAACCGTCGTGGCATTCCGCTGCTGGCGCTGGGCGTCTCGGCCGCCGCGACCGCCGTGTGCGTGGTGATCAATTACTTCATGCCCGGCAAGGCGTTCGAACTGTTGATGGGGCTGGTCGTGTCGGCACTGATCATCAACTGGGCGATGATCAGTGTGATCCACCTGGTCTTCCGTCGTGCCAAGGCGCGCGCGGGCGAGACAACGCTGTTCAAGAGCCTCGGCTACCCGCTCACGAACTACCTGTGCCTGGCGTTCCTCGGCGGCATTCTGGTCGTGATGTACCTGATTCCGGACCTGCGCATTTCGGTCTACCTGATCCCGGTGTGGCTGGTCGCGCTCGGCATCGGCTATCGGGTGCGTCAGAAAACAAACCGCGTAGCCCCGATTCAGGCCAGGGCGGCACGCTGAGGTCCCCCGCTCAATGCCGACGGCCACCGGCGGCAGCGGGTTGCAACGCGTCGCGGTCTCGCCTCGGGTACCCCCCCCGGGGCGTACCCGGCGATACCTGACTAGCGGTATCATCAACTGTTTGGCGCCGTCGGGGCCGCCGGAGCCGCACCGACGGTCCGGTGGCCCCCAGCCCGCACTCCACCGACTTTCTCTCGTTTTTCCAGGAACCGCCATGTTCGAACATATCGATGCCTATCCCGGTGACCCGATCCTCTCGCTCAACGAGAATTTCGCCAAGGATCCCCGTACCAACAAGGTCAACCTGAGCATCGGCATCTACTACGACGACGATGGCCGCCTTCCGGTCATGCAGGCTGTGCGAGAGGCCGAAGCGCAGTTGCTCGGCGAGGTCGGTCCGAAGCCGTACCTGCCGATGGCGGGGCTCGCCACCTATCGCGACGCCGTGCAAGCGCTCGTGTTCGGCGACGACTCGCCGGCACGCGCCGACGGTCGCATCGCTACGGTGCAGACGCTCGGCGGCTCGGGCGCGCTCAAGGTGGGCGCCGATTTCATCAAGCGCTACTTCCCCGGCGCGCAGGTCTGGGTGAGCGATCCCACGTGGGACAACCATCGCTTCATCTTCGAGCGTGCCGGTTTCACCGTGAATACGTATCCGTATTACGACGAAGCCACCGGCGGCCTGCGTTTCGACGCGATGGTCGACGCCATCGACAAGCTGCCTGCGCGTAGCGTGGTGCTGTTGCACGCGTGCTGTCACAACCCGACCGGCGTCGATCTGAACGACGCGCAGTGGGTGCAGCTGATCGACGTGCTCAAGAAGCGCGAGTTGTTGCCCTTCGTCGATATGGCGTATCAAGGCTTCGGCTCGGGTCTGGACGCCGACGCGTTCGTGATTCGCGAACTGGCCCGTCAGGGCGTGCCGGCCTTCGTCGCCAACTCGTTCTCGAAGAACTTCTCGTTGTATGGCGAGCGTTGCGGCGGCTTGTCGGTCATCTGCGAGTCGGCGGAAGCGGCGGATCGCGTGCTCGGTCAGCTCACGAGCGCGGTGCGTTCGAACTACAGCAACCCGCCGACGCACGGCGCGAAGATCGTGGCCAAGGTGTTGAGCACGCCGGCACTGCGCAAGTCGTGGGAAGCCGAACTCATGGCCATGTGCCAGCGCATTACGCGCATGCGCGGCGCGATTCACGACGGCCTTCGTGGACACGTCCCCGAGACGATGCTCTCGCGCTACCTCGAGCAGCGCGGCATGTTTACGTACACGGGGCTGTCGGCGACGCAGGTCGATGTGCTGCGTGACACTTACGGCGTCTATCTGATCCGCTCGGGACGCATGTGCGTGGCGGGCCTCAACGAGAAGAACGTGGCGGTGGTGGCCGACAGCATTGCCAAGGTGCTGAGCCACGGCTGAGCGTCGCTCGATACCGGAAGCTCCACGAAAAGGGACGGCGCGTGCCGTCCCTTTTTCATTCCAACGCGGCGTGCTTGACGCGCCGCGCCGCACCGCAAGCTTTTCCGCCGTCTTTCGTCATCCGCGTTCCGTGGCGAGGTACCGCCACGACAGCCCTACCCCATCGCGCACGACCTTGCCCGCCGAGCCCTCGGGAAAGTGGGCTGGGAACACCGTGGTTCCGGCGTCGAGCGCCAGATCGAGCAGCCCGCGGCGAGACTCGCCGGCCTGAACCGGATCGAGACAGAACGCCGAACACCACTCGGGACGATAGACCTGCACGGGGCTGTGCATGACATCGCCGGAAAACAACGCGGTCTCCCCGCGAGACGCGATCGAGATGGCCATGTGCCCTGCGCTGTGGCCCGGCGTCGGCAGAAAGCGAATGCCGTCGAGCACTTGCTCACCGGCGTCGGGCACCTCATGCACAAGACCGGCGTCGAGCAGCGGCAACACGCTGTCCTCGAACACCATTCGGCGTGCGGCACCCGGGCCGGTGTCAAAGAACTCGCGCTCGCGCCGGGCGAAGACATACGTGGCGTTGGGAAAGACCGGCACCCAGCGCTCTCCTTCGCGAAAGGTGTTCCAGCCAACGTGATCGACGTGGAGGTGTGTATTGAACACGTAGTCGACCCGTTGGCGATCAAACCCCGCGGCGCTCAAGCGCTCCAGCACCGGGTTGGACAAGCGGTCGAACAACGGACTGAAGGCGCGCATCTTGTCATTGCCGATGCCGGTGTCGACGACGATCGTCAAGCCGGCGAACTCCACGATCCAGAGATGCGTTTGCAATGCGACGCGTCCATTCGAGTGATCGAACGAGGCCGGCGAGAGCCTTGTCGCGAGATCGGCCCCGGCCTCGGCTTCCCAATCGGGGAACAGTCGCGGCGCGGACAACGCAAACGCGGTCTCGAAGATGCCCGTGATTCGGGCGGATCCCACATGAAAGACGGGTACAGACGGCGTCATGTTCGAACTCCAGGACGTTATCCAGAAGAATAAGCTGCGTATGCAGTGACCGGCGCATCACTCGCTACCGGATGCCAATGCCACCGCGGCGCGGCGCGTGGCAAGCGCATAGCAAAGGAAGCTGGCAATCGCCGCGACCGTCCCCACCAGCGCAAGCGCCGTGCCCAGACTACTTGCCGTTCTTCCAAGGTGCTCGTTGATCGCGCCAACCGCAAACGGCCCCACACTGCCGCTGATGGCATTCGTCATGAAGACGAGCAGCGCGATCGCCCGACCACGCATCCGGTTGGGCAGCGCGATCTGAAGTGGAACAGGCGCGAGCGCCATGGCGATGCTGGCGGCGAACGCGCATACGCCATACAGCACCACTGCCGCCAGACTATGGCTCATCAGCGGCATCGCAAACGCGGCAGGAATCAGTATGGCCGCGCCGCCCGTGGACAGCCCCAGTACCCGGCGCAGCGCACTGCGATCGGTCGCACGCGCGGCGAGCAGGCCCGCGCACACTACACCGAGCACGCCCCCCAGCATATACGCGGGCGCCGCAAGTTCGCCGACCGTCCGGGCGTCGAGCTGAAACTTGCGCATGAGTAGCGACGGAAACCAGGCGGCATGGGCGTAGAAGAGCGTGATCAGCGCTACATACGCGGCGAAGTACGGCAGGCAGAAGCGATTTCTGACGAAGAGTTCTCGCAGCACCTCCCGCATCGACGGCAGGTCGTCCTCGTCGGCGGCGCCGGCACGTCCGAGGCCGCGGCGTGCTGGCTCACGCACCGTGAACAACACCATGGCGCTGAGCAGGAAACCCGGCAGACCGACGGCAACGAAAACGGACTGCCACGGCGTCAGCCCATGGGTCGCCAGCCAGGCGCTCGCGGTGTGATCGCTGCTCAGGGTGAACAGAAAGCCACCACCGAACAATGCCAGCCCGCCGCCGACATACGGCCCCAACATGAAGATGCTGCTGGCGCGAGTGACCTTTCGCGGCGCGAAGAGATCGCTGAAGATCGACAGCACGGCAGGGCTGAGTGCCGCTTCCGCCACGGCCGTCCCGGCGCGCGCGAACAACAGCTCCGTGAAGTTGGTCGCAAACCCGCACAGCACGGTCGATGCCCCCCAGATGGCCACACAGGCCGCGATCAGCTTCACACGATTGGCGCGGTCGACCCAGCGGGCCACGAAAACCCCCGCCGTGGCATAGCACATGGTGAAGGATATCCCTTGCATCAGACCGATCTGCACGTCGGTGAGCCCAAGCGTTTGCTTGATCGGCTGCACGAGAATGCTGACAACCTGACGGTCGAGATAAGAAAACGCAAAGCAAACGAAAAACAGCAGCACCACGTAACCGTAATAGCCGGCACGTCCGTGTTGCTCATCTGCCGGCGTGGCAATGATGGCGGGTTGAGCGCTCATGAGAATGTCCTGTTTGGCATGCAATGTGTCGAGATGACGGAGGCCGGGATCGGCGCAGTACGCGTCAGTCCCAGTGACTGTCGCTGGCGAGCAATGCGATGCAGTCGCCCGGTTCCACTCGGGCGAACGTGCGCATGCACATCACCGTGCCATCGCTGCGGAAGGCGATTTCGCGGGGTGCCTCCCACGGGGCGTGCGGATCGAACAGACGCCCCGCCAGTTGCCCCTCGCGCACGTCGTCGCTCAGCCGGAACGCGGGCTCAAAGACTCCGCCCCGCGGCGCGTAGACGTAATGCCTCGGCCCCTGCACCGCCATGACGCGGGTGTCGTGCGACGGTGCCGGGCCGTCCTCCGACGTGACACCCAGCGCGCGCAGAACGCGTTGCAGACCGGCTTCGACGATGGCGAGGTTGGCGGCGTCGCAACCCGCGCCACCACCAAATTCGCCGCAGAGAAATAGTTTGTCGTGGCGTTGCGCCGCAGCGCCGAAGGTGCGGTCTTCGCCGAGCAGATCCATGACCATCGTGTACGGGGCACCGAAGGCGCGAACCAACTGCAGATAGCTTGTGCGGCGCACGGCATCGACGGGCGGCGCGGCCAGCAAGGTCGGCGTGTGGTCGAACGACGCCCCGCCAGCGTGCAAGTCGATCACGACGTCGGCACGGGGCAGCAACTCGGTCTCGACGTAGTGCGCGATCATCTCGGTCGGCGACCCGTTACGCGCGCCGGGAAACAGCCGGTTCAGGTTGCCCTTGTCGATGGGCGACGTGCGCGTGCCGTTCGCGAACGCCGGAAAATTAAGCCCTGGAATCACGATCAAGCGGCCGCGAATCGACATGGCGGACAGGCGCCGCATCAGCTTCATCAGAGCGATGGGGCCTTCGTATTCGTCGCCATGATTGCCGCCCGTGAGCAGCACCGTGGGCCCCGTGTCCGGGCCCGCGTTCAGCACGGCGACCGGAATCGGGACATGGCCGTAAGCAGACCGGTCGTGAGAGTAAGGCAAGCGCAGCGTGCCGGTCTGAAGACCGGTGCGCTCGTAGTCGATATCGGAAGCGATCAGGGAAGCAGAGTTGTGCATGACGAGAGAGTGAAAAGCCAGGCGACGCCTAGGGTGAATTCACTATCGCAGACGCAAAAATGCTTGACCAATGCCGTTCATTGACCTGGGTGATGCCTCAAACGCATCGCCCGAAGCCGCGGCGGTTGCCGCCGCATTTCGTGGTCCCCGTGGTCGTCAAGCCGCCTGAACGGTCGCCAACTGCTCGATGAACCGTTGCAGGGCGGGCTGCGGCGGATGCTGGGCCGAGTGACAGAAGGCCAACGGCAGCCGCACCGAGAGATCGCGAATGGCGGCAAAACGCACGCGTGCCGGCGGCCGGTCGCGGTTCGCATCGTTGACGATCGCCAGCCCGACACCCGCAGACACCAGCGACAGGATCGCCGCCTCGGTCGACACTTCCTGACGAATGTCGAGCGTCAAGCCGCGCTCGGCGCATGCGGCGATCAAACGATCGTAGTACGCGGGATAAACCGCGCGCGGAAAGGCCACGAAGGGGTGCGCGCGAAGCGACGCGATGTCCACGTCTCCCTCGCGCCCCAACGGCCAGTCTGCCGGCACCGCGAGGACGACATCGTGTTCGAGCAGGGGCACCTCGGCGCATCCTTCGCGCAACGCGCCGAAACGATAACAAAACCCGCCGTCCAGCGTGCCAGCCGCGATGGCGTCGAGCTGCTCGGGCGTGTTCATCGGTATCAGTTCGAGCGCCACGTCTGGCGTGGCGCGTTGAAAGGCATTGAAGGCGGCGGGCACCAGACCGTCCCAGGAAGCGTTCTCGACAAAGCCGATGCGCAACCGGCCGGTGACGCCCGACGCGAGGCGCCGTGCGGTACGGTTCGCGCTTTCGACACGGGCGAGGATGTCACGGGCTTCAGCGAGATAGGCCGTTCCGGCAGCGGTCAGCACGAGGCCGCGCGCCGTGCGCGTGAAGAGCGCCGCCCCGATGGTCTCTTCGAGATCCCGGATCTGCCGGGAGACGGCCGGTTGCGTCACATGCAGAATTTCGGACGCCGCGCGCACGCTCAACTGCTCTGCCACCGCAATGAAATATCGAAGATGCCTGAGTTCCATGGTCTGGCCGAGGAAGGTGCTTCGTGTCTCGCCTGCGCAGACAGCCTCCGCGCGACGGGTCAAAGTGCGAGCAGTCTACCGGAAAAGCCCGACGCCACCGCGCCCGGCAAGCCTGGCGACTTGGCGGTATATTGGTCGTCCCGCGGCGCTGCGCGTCGCTCCAACACGAACGCATCGATCCTCATGTCCGATCTATCCGCCGATCTGTCCCAGTTTCCCATCACGCGCAAGTGGCCTGCCGCGCACCCCGAGCGTCTGCAACTGTATTCGCTGCCCACCCCCAACGGCGTGAAGGCCTCGATCATGCTCGAAGAAATCGGGCTGCCGTACGAAGTGCACCTGGTGAACTTCTCGACCGACGACCAACTCTCGACCGAGTTTCTCGCGCTCAACCCCAACAACAAGATTCCCGCGATCCTCGATCCCAATGGCCCCGACGGCAAGCCGATGCCGCTGTTCGAGTCGGGCGCGATTCTCTGGTATCTCGCCGAGAAGACCGGCAAGCTGCTGCCCGCCGATCCGGCCGCGCGTTACGAAACGCTGCAATGGGTGATGTTCCAGATGGGGGGTGTGGGGCCGATGTTCGGTCAGGTCGGCTTCTTCCACAAGTTCGCGGGCAAGGACTTCGAAGACAAGCGTCCGCGCGACCGGTACGTGAACGAAGCGAAGCGCCTGCTTGCCGTGCTCGACGCGCGCCTGGCGACACACCGGTGGATCATGGGCGACGAGTACACGATTGCCGATATCGCTACGTTCCCGTGGGTGAGAAACCTCGTCGGCTTCTACGAGGCGGGGGAGCTGGTCGGCTTCGACCAGTTCAAGCACGTGCGACGCGCGCTCGACGCGTTCGTTGCGCGCCCCGCCGTGATTCGAGGCCTCGACATTCCGAAGCGCTCCGCCTGAGCCCCCGGATCAGGCCGGAACGTCGACGCGACGATCGGCCTGTCACTGCGAGCAGGGATGCGTTTAGTTGCGCTCACGCCGGACGTCGGACAAACGATCCGGCGGGCTCGATGCGCCCCGCACGAATTACGGCGAAGCAGGCCCCGATGCGGCTGGCGTCGGGCGCGCCGGCGTCACGAACTGCGTCGCCGGCGACGGTAAGCCGCCCGCC
>NZ_KB290510.1:0-13198 GCF_000282835.1 Pandoraea sp. B-6
CGTGCGACGCGCAACGTCGCGCGTGGCAGGACGCATTGTCGCGCGGCGGTGTCTACGGGCCACGCGAGGCCGCGGGCGCGCCGGGTGCGGTGGAAGTGCAGCGTGCCGCCCTTGGCGAGGCGCGGAACCGGCACAGCGCTGCACTCGCGCACGCGAAGCTTGTCGACGCCGAAGTGCTTCACCAACGCGAGCGCCTGCAGGCGAATGCACGCAAACAGGAAAAACTGCGGGAGTTGATGACGTTTTACCGCCGGTGAATGGGCAATGGGCCGCTGAAGACGGAACCGTCTCACGCCATTACCCGGCGCCGAAGGGATTGCGCACCTATGCCGAACGAAACGCGCTCACCACCATTGCCATCAAGAGGACTTCACGATGCGTACCATTCACCGAAGCGGCCCGTCAGCCGATGCGTTCGTCAGCTTGTCCGACCGTTCGTCGTCGCAGCGGCGCGGCACGGCAACGCCCGATGGAAGGCCAAGCGGCGACCGTCACGAACGGACCTTCACCCTGGCATGCGAGCCGGCCGCGTGCGTGTCCGGACCCGCGGATGTGCTGCGTTGGTTGCGTGTCTGGCACATGCGCCAGGAGGCCAACTGGGACGGCGGCAGTTCGTTGCGCGTGCTGGTGCATGGTGGCGCGCTCGATGCGTTGGTCGTCGAAGCGCGGCGCGGACGGCAGGGCGTGACGGTGAGTCTGCTCTGCGTGCGGCTCACGATGTACCGGCGATTGCTGGCGCATCGAGGGCGGCTCGAGCGCGCCCTGACGTCGCGCCTGAAGGTGTCCGTCACGATCGAAGTCGAGGCGCGATATGCCCCTTGAGCCGGACGTCGGGTTCATCGCGGCGTCGACGCCGGGGCCGTTGGATGAGGCGCTCATGGGCGTGGCCTGCGTGGCTTTTGTCGAAGGCGATACCGGAGTCCGAGTTGGTTGGCTACGTGCGGGAGGGGACGGTCTTGTCGTGACGGCACGCGTCGACGACGGTCTTGTCGGCCAGACGCGCTTCTGGTGCGACGCGCAGCAGTGGCGCGACTGGCTCGCGCCGAACCTGCCGGTTCCGTCGTGGGACGCGCTGCCGCCCTCGTGGCGGGCCAGCGCGGCGTCGCTCACGCTGGCGACGGGCGATGTGAGCGCGGATATGTCGCTCGACGCCGCGGTCAGTGAGGCCGACGCGGCCCGCGATACCAGTTCGTGGCCGCGCGCGACTGACGTCGCGGCCGCGGAAGTGGAGACAGCGTGGCGTGTGGGCATGGTGTTGCAGCGAGAGGGACGTCGGTTGGCGTTGATGTATCTCGACGGCGCGACGTCGTGGCTGTGTGAGCGCTGCCGGCGGGCGACGCCAGGCGACACCGCGCTCGATCCGTCGGGATTGCCGACGCGTCGATGTGCGCTGGTGGCGGGGTGGGCGACCTTGCCCAGCGCGCAATGCGAGCATCTGCAGGTGGGAGACGCCGTACTCCTCGACGTGGCGGCTCACATCGCAGGCGGTGAGTATTGGCTTGTGGACGGCGACCGCGCCATGGCCATGCGTGACGGCCGGCCGTTGGATCGGCGCGTCCTGCAACTCGACGACACGAGCGCCAGTCCCCCCGACGACACCCTGTCGACGGCGGCCGGAGCGCGCCAGGGAGCAGCCACCGTGCGTTTGTCTGCCCTCGTCGCAGAAAGGCAATTTCCCATTCCGTTCCTGACCGCCTGGCGTTCAGGCAACGATGCCGTTTCCCAAAGCGAGGCAATCGCTTGCTCGTTGTCGGCCGATCGAATCACGCTCCTGCGTGACGACACACCGTGGGCCGTCGGGCGTTTGCTGCGTTTCGACGACGGACGACTCGCGGTGTGCATCGACAGCGTGATCGGCGCATTCGCCGCGAACGCTTCGCTTGAGGTCGCCCTCACCGAAGGTGACGCGCCCGGTGAGCGCGATTCTCCCCGCGCCATTTCGGGTCGTGACCGGATGGGCGTGCATCCGGAGACGACCTAACCTCTCGGATACCCCACCCGGTCGTCAACGCCGCTCATTGGAGTTTGCATGTCCCTGCTCGACCACCCGGTGCAGCTCGTCGTCGTACTGTCGCTGCTCTCGATCATGCCGTTGCTGGTGGTGCTGGGAACCGCGTTTCTGAAGCTGGCGGTCGTGTTCGCCCTGTTGCGCAATGCGCTCGGCACGCAGCAGATTCCGCCCAACATCGCGATTTACGGCTTATCGCTCGTGCTCACCTGTTTCATCATGGCCCCGGTGGCCTTCGACATCGAGGCCAATCTCGAGACGCGTCCGGTATCGCTGTCGTCCAAGGATTTCGTGGCCGATGTCGATGCGAGCGTCCTGTCGCCCTACCGTGCATTTCTCACCCGTCACACCGACGCGAGACAACGCGACTTCTTCGCCGGCGTCGGCCGCGATACCTGGCCTGAGGCGCATCGCGACCGCCTGGGCAGCGACTCGCTGCTCGTCCTGATGCCGGCGTTCGCGCTGAGCCAACTCGCCGAAGCGTTCAAGATCGGGCTGCTGCTGTACCTGCCGTTTGTTGTGATCGACCTGGTGATCTCGAACATCCTGCTCGCGATGGGCATGATGATGGTCTCGCCCATGACCATTGCTCTCCCGTTCAAGTTACTGATCTTCGTCATGATGAACGGTTGGGAGCAGTTGGTGCGCCAGTTGATGCTCTCCTACGCATGACGCGGCCCGGAGCGCACCCATGAGTGAAGCCATCGTCGTCAATCTCACGAGCGAGATGCTTTGGCTTACGCTCCTCCTGTCGCTGCCCACCGTGGTGGTGGCGGCGGCGGTCGGCGTGCTGGTCTCGCTGGTCCAGGCGCTTACGCAGGTGCAGGATCAGACCGTGCAGTTCCTCATCAAGCTCATTGCGGTATCGGTCACGTTGGCCGCCACCTATGCGTGGATGGGCCATGTGCTGCTGCATTACGCGGGTAACGCGTTCGAGCAGATCAGCCGGATGCGGTGAGCGGCATGACGTCCTCCTTCGTGCCGGGCATGGCGCCCGGCGTCGACACCTTGCTCTCGCCGCTGTGGGCCGACCTGTATGGCTGGTTGGTGGCGTGGGGCGTGGCGATGCTGCGCCCGCTGGGCATTGCGATGCTGCTGCCAGTGTTCTCCGTCGGCATGCTCGGCGCCGGCATGTTGCGCAATGCGCTGGTGCTGGCGCTCGCTTTGCCGGTGGTGTCGCTCGTGCATGCAAGTCCGGAAATGCCGTCGCACTGGGGCGCATGGGGCATGCTGGTGCTGCGCGAGTTGTGCATCGGCGGCCTGCTCGGCTTTGCCGCCGCGCTGCCGTTCTGGGCCGTCGACATGACGGGGTACGTGATCGACACGATGCGCGGCGCGTCCATGGCGAGCGTGCTCAATCCGTTGATGGGGGCGCAGTCGTCGGTCTTCGGCATCGCGCTCACTCAGATGCTTTGCGTGCTGTTCTTTGTCACCCCGGCGGCGCAGGCCTTACTCACCGCGTTATATGACTCCTACGCCGCGCTGCCGGTGGGGCAGCCGTGGCAATGGCATGACGACAGCGTGGCCTGGCTGCTCGCGCTCTGGCAGGCGATGCAGGTGATGTGCGTGGCGGTGGCGCTGCCGGCGATGGTCGTGATGGTGCTGGTCGATATGTCGATGGGCTTCATCAACCGGGCCGCGCAACAGCTCAACGTTTTTTTTCTCGCCATGCCGGTGAAAAGCGCGATGGCGCTGCTGGTGACGGTGGCCAGTCTGCCGTTTGCCGTCGCCGTGCCGCTGCAGGGCTGGTATCGGCTGCCCGACGTGTTTCGCGCCTGGGCCGCGCTGGCGCTGCCTGCATCCTGAGGCCGACATGAGCGAAAAGAGCCAGCCGCCCACCCCCAAGAAGATCGAAGACGAGCGCAAGAAGGGGCGCGTCGCGAAGAGCGCCGATCTTGCCGTGTGCATGCAACTCGGCGTGGTGCTGGCGTGGCTGACGTTCGAAGGCCCGGCGCTTTACGACGCGCTGCAAGCGCTCGTCGCGCGCATGTTAGGGCTGCTCAACGATCCGGTGGACGACGCCGTGCGCGGCATGCTCGGACCGTCGCTGCTGCTCTTCGTGCGTTTTGTGGGCGGTCTTGCCGTGCTGGTGATCGTGACGACTTGGCTGGCGATGGTGTTGCAGGTCGGCATGCTCGTGGCGCCCGAGAGCGTTCGTCCCAAGTATGAACGGATCGATCCCATCGCCAAGGCCAAACAACTGTTCTCGATGCAGTCGCTCTTCGAATTCGGCAAGTCGTTCGTCAAGGTCGCGGTGCTGGCCGTGGTCTTTTTCTATCTGATCCGACAGTACACGCCGTCGCTCGCCGCGCTGCCGCAGTGCGGGCCGTCGTGCGGTCTTGCCCTCCCGGTGCGGTTGATGTTCTGGTTAATGGCGGTGTTGGTTATCGCGTACGTGGTGTTCGGCGGGCTCGACTTCGCGTATCAGAAGTATCAGCTTCGCAAGCAATTGATGATGTCCCACGACGAGATCAAGCGGGAATCCAAAGAGGTCGAGGGCAACCGGGAGATCAAGAACAAGCGGCGCGACATTCATCGGGAAACGATCGAAAGCGGCAGTCTGTCGGACAACGTGAAGCGGTCGACGGCCGTGGTGCGCAACCCGACCCGCATCGCGATTTGCCTGCGCTACGTGCCCGGCGAGACGGCCGTGCCGATGGTGATCGAGAAGGGCCGCAACGAACGCGCGCGGACCATCGTCCGGCTCGCCGATCGCGAAGGCGTGCCGATAGTCGAGCACGTGCCTGTGGCGCGCCGCCTGATGGACGACGTCGAGGTCGACGCACCGATTCCCCCCGATCTGTTCGACGCAGTGGCCGCGATTCTGCGGCTCGCGCTCGACCTGCCTTATGAGGTGCAAGCGGCGAACGCCACGCCGCACGCTGATGCAATGCCGCAGGACGGCTGCGTCGGAGGCGGCATGAAGGACGCGCCCACGCGCTCGGCTTCGGGAGACGGCGTATGAGTGGGCGCCGGATTCGGGACTTGTGCCGGTGGCGCGCACGGCTCGCGGGAGGCGTGCTCAGCGTGTTAAGCATGATGGGGCCGTCGATGTCCGTATGGGCGATGGACGGGGGATTGCTGCCGCGTCATCCGCGAGTGGCTGACGCGCAGCTCGTGGTACCCGTGCCGCGGGCCACGCCAGACGCGTTGGTGCGGCCCGTGCCCGCGCCTGTCGACGCCAGCCCCGGCGACGCGAACGCACCGACGTCGATCATCGCCACCTCCCGCGACACGGCGGCACCGATGTCTGTCGTCGCCAGCCCCCGCGACACGGCGGCACCGATATCTGTCGTCGCCAGCGCCCGCGACACGGACGCACCGACGTCTGCCGACCCCGCGCTGCCCTTCGACGCGGTGGTGCAACGCGCGGCGCAAGTGGCGTCGGTTGATGCGGCGCTGCTGCACGCCATTATCGACACAGAATCGGGATATGATCCGCAGGCGGTGTCCGTGCGGGGGGCGATCGGGTTGATGCAGGTGCTGCCGCGCACTGGCGCGCGCTTCGGCGTGCGACGTCTCGAAGACCCGGCGGAGAATGTACGCGCTGGGGCGTCCTACGTCCGCTGGCTGCTGGCGCGCTTCGACGGCGACCTGACGCTGGCATTGGCGGCCTACAACGCGGGGGAGGGTGCGGTGCTGCGTTATGGTCGTCAGATCCCGCCGTTCCCGGAGACGCAGAATTACGTGCGCAAGGTGATGGCCGGATACGCTCGGCTACGCGACGCGAGTCCGGTGCCAGCGGTGCCCTCGCGACCTTTGCCACCCATGCAGCCCATGCAGCCTGCCGCCGTCCTTGTCGATACGACGCCCGATACCAAGGCGCCCGCCACGACAACGCCGGCTCGGGAGCGCGGCGATATGTCCTCGAACGAGGCCGCGAGGGAACGCGCCTGGCGTTTGCTGCGAGGGGTCGGGGCACTGCTGACACGCAGCCCGTCGGCGGAAGCCACCGACAGCCGCGGACGCGACCGGCCAGCGGTCGTCATGCCCGCGCGCGGCCAAGCGCGAGGCGCTGGCCCTGCGGTTGGCGGATAGGAGATAGGACTAGCGCGTGGGGGCGGTGTCGACGACCGACGGGCGCGCGGACATGCGTTCGAAGTGATCGGCCAAATTGGGGTGGGCGTCGCGCCAGGCAATCTCCGGAAACCGGAAATCGAGGTAGCCGAGCGCACAGACGACGGCCACGTCGGCCAGCGTGAGGCGGTTGCTCGCGCACCACTGGCGTTCGTCGAGTCCAAGCGCCATCGCTCGCAGCGCTTCGTCGATCTTGCCGCGCTGACGGTCGATGAGCGCCTGCGAGCGCGAGGCTTCGTCGTGGAACATCGCCTCGACGCGAATCTGCACGGCGGCGTCCGTCACGCCATCGGCGAGGGCCTCCCAGCAGCGCACTTCGGCGCGTTCGCGGCCCGAAGGGGGGATGAGCTTGCCCACCGGGGAGAGCGTATCGAGGTACTCGCAGATCACGCGCGAGTCGAACACGGCTTCGCCGTCCTCCATGACCAGACACGGCACTTTGCCCAGCGGGTTGGACTGCTGGATGCGCGTGTCGTCGGCCCACACGTTCTCCAGCTCGAGCTTGTAGTCGAGCTTCTTCTCAGCCAGCACAATGCGGACTTTGCGAACGTAGGGACTGGCGAGGGCACCGATCAACTTCATGTGAATCCTTGATAAATCGCGGTAGGGCGGGGGAGAGTATAACGTGGGCTCCGGGCGCTCGCGCATGCGTGTTGCGTATGCCGCAGCCCGGGGCGAGTCCTGCCCGAATTCCGGTGAAATCGATTCGTCCCGGGATGGGCGAGGCCGAGAATGGTAAAATACTGGCCTTTCCGAGTTGGCGGCTCGCCGGCTCCCCCGATTTTCTTTTTCGGTGCCCAGTGCCATGTCCGACGAATTCTCCCCATTGACCGCGCTTTCTCCGCTCGACGGCCGTTATGCCAGCAAGACCGACGCCCTGCGTCCGTGGCTGTCCGAAGCGGCGTTCATGCGCCACCGCGTGACCGTCGAGATCCATTGGCTGATCGCCCTGTCCAAGGCCGGTTTCGCCGAAATCGCCCCGTTCTCGGCCGAAGCGGAGACGTTCCTGCTCAGCCTGGCCACCCAGTTCTCGAACGCCGATGCGCAGCGCATCAAGGACATCGAGAAGGTCACGAACCACGACGTGAAGGCTGTCGAGTATTGGCTCAAGGAGAAGGTGCAGGGCCAGGCGGAACTCGAAAAGGCGAGCGAATTCATCCACTTCGCCTGCACGTCGGAAGATATCAACAACACCTCGCACGGCCTGATGATCAAGGGCGCGCGCGACAAGGTCGTCGTGCCCGCGCTCGAGTCGCTGGTCGCCAAGCTCGGCGAACTGGCCCGCGAACACGCCGCCCAGCCGATGCTCTCGCGCACGCACGGTCAGCCGGCGTCGCCGACCACGCTCGGCAAGGAACTCGCGAACGTGGCCGTACGACTTGCACGCGCGCTCGAGCGCGTTCGCCGCGTCGAGCTGCTCGCCAAAATGAACGGTGCGGTCGGTAACTACAACGCCCACCTCTCGGCCTACCCGGAATACGATTGGGAAGCCTTCTCGAAGGCCGTGATCGAGCAGCGCCTGGGCCTGACGTTCAACCCGTACACGATCCAGATCGAGCCGCACGATTACATGGCCGAGCTGTTCGACGCCGTTGCGCGTGCGAACACCATCCTGCTCGACCTGAACCGCGATATCTGGGGTTATATCTCGGTCGGCTACTTCAAGCAGAAGACGAAGGCCGGCGAGATCGGTTCGTCGACCATGCCGCACAAGGTCAACCCGATCGATTTCGAGAATTCGGAAGGCAACCTCGGTCTGGCGAACGCCGTGCTGCGCCATCTGGCCGACAAGCTGCCGGTTTCGCGCTGGCAGCGAGACCTGACCGACTCGACCGTGCTGCGTAACATCGGCGTGGCGTTTGGCTATAGCCTGCTGGCGTACGACTCGTGCAAGCGGGGCCTGGACAAGCTCGAAGTCAATCCGCAGCGTCTGAACGACGATCTCGACAATACGTGGGAAGTGCTGGCCGAGCCGGTACAGACCGTGATGCGCCGCTTCGGCATTCCCAACCCGTACGAGCAGCTCAAGGAGCTGACGCGCGGCAAGGGCATCACGCGCGAAGCGTTGCAGGACTTCATCAAGCAACTGGCTATTCCGGAAGACGCAAAGGCGCGTCTGCTGCAAATGACGCCGGCGAACTACATCGGTATCGCCGAATCGCTCGCCAAGCGGGTCTGAGCGCGTCCGTCCAGCACGCTTTCTGCTTGAACGAAACGGGCCGCTTTTGCGGCCCGTTTTGCATGGTGACGGCAGCCTGCGCAGGGCAACGTGGGAAGCCGCTGTCGCAACGCGGAGCGCACAATGCACCGGCGAAAAAAAACCGCCGGACATGCCGGCGGTCTTCCTGACGGAGCGCAGTGAGCCGGTCGGTCAGACTCGGGCGCCGAAGTTCGGGTCGTTGCGATCGACGCCTTCTTCACCATCCTTGTTGCTGTGCTTGATGAGGTCTTCACGCTTCACGCCGAGCCACATCGCAATGGCCGCGGCCACGAACACCGACGAGTAGATACCGAACAGAATACCCACGGTCAGGGCGAGCGCGAAGTAGTGCAGCGTCTGTCCACCGAAGAAGAACATCGACAGCACCATCATTTCCGTGCTCGCGTGCGTGATGATCGTACGCGACATGGTTGTCGTGATGGCGTGGTCGATCACCTCGCGCACCGTCGCCTTGCGCATCTTGCGGAACGTCTCGCGAATCCGGTCGAAGATCACGACCGATTCGTTCACCGAGTAACCGAGCACGGCCAACACCCCCGCCAGCACCGCCAGCGAGAACTCCCACTGGAAGTAGGCGAAGAAGCCCAGAATGATCACCACGTCGTGCAGGTTGGCGATCACGCCGGCCACCGCGAATTTCCATTCGAAGCGGAACGACAGGTAGATGATGATGCCGATGACCACGAAGGTCAGCGCCAGCAGGCCATCCGTGAACAACTCGTGGCCGATTTGCGGACCGACGAATTCCACGCGACGCAACTGCACATCGGGGGCGTCGGCCTTCAGGGCGGACATCACGGCGTCGCTTTGCTGCGCACTGGTGACCTGCTTGCCGTCAGAACCGTTCTGGATCGGCAGGCGGATCATCACGTCGCGCGAGGTGCCGAAGCTCTGCACCTGCACGTCGCGATAGCCCAGCTTGCCGACTTCGCCACGGATCTTCTCGAGATCGGCCGCCTGCGTGTAGGCCACTTCCATGACCGTACCGCCGGTGAACTCGATCGACATGTGCAGGCCCCGCGTGAGCAGGAAGAACACCGCCGCCACGAACGTGAGCGCCGAGATGATGTTGAAGATCAGGGCGTGCCGCATGAACGGCACGTCTTTCTTGATGCGGAAAAATTCCATGACTGTTTCCTCTCGCGCCTGCGGTTATTGCTCGCCTGCGTCGGGTGCGTTTTTCGCACCGTCCGGGCGCCAGACCTGACCGATCGCCAGCGTCTTGAGCTTGCGACGGCCGCCGTACCACAGGTTGACCAGACCGCGCGAGAAGAACACGGCCGAGAACATCGAGGTCAGAATACCCAGGCAGTGCACCACGGCGAACGCGCGCACCGGGCCCGAACCGAACGCCAGCAGCGCCAGACCGGCGATGAGCGTGGTCACGTTCGAGTCCAGAATCGTCGCCCAGGCATGCTCGAAGCCCAGCGAAATCGCCTTCTGTGCCGACGCACCCGCGCGCAACTCTTCGCGAATGCGTTCGTTGATCAGCACGTTCGCATCGATGGCCATACCGAGTGTGAGCGCGATAGCGGCAATCCCCGGCAGCGTCAGCGTGGCTTGCATCATCGAGAGCACGGCCACCAGCAGCAACAGGTTGAACAGCAGGGCGATCACCGAGAACACGCCGAACAGCATGTAGTACGCCATCATGAACACGGCGATGGCGATCAGGCCGTACAGCACCGAGTCGACACCCTTGTGCACGTTATCGGCACCCAGGCTCGGACCGATCGTGCGTTCTTCGATGATCTCCATCGGGGCGGCCAGCGAACCGGCGCGCAGCAGCAGTGCCAGGTCGTTGGCGCCCTGCGCCGAGCCCATGCCGGTGATCTGGAAGCTCTGGCCCAGTTCGCTGCGGATGTTCGCCACCGTCAGCACTTCGCCCTTGCCCTTCTCGAACAGCACGATGGCCATCGGCTTGCCGATGTTGTCGCGCGAGACGTCGCGCAGCACACGGCCGCCGGCGGCGTCGAGCTTGATGTTCACCGACGGTTGCTGGTGATCGTCAAAGCCCGCGGACGCGCTGGTGATGCGATCGCCGCTGAAGATCACCTGACGCTTGAGCATCACCGGCGCGCCGTTGCCGTGCAGGAACAATTCGTCCTGCGGCGGCACCGGTGTGTCGGCCGTGATGAGGCGCGGGGCGTCCGGATCGACCAGACGCGCTTCGAGCGTTGCCGTACGGCCGATGATGTCCTTCGCCTTGGCGGTGTCCTGCACGCCGGGCAACTGCACGACGATGCGGTCCGGGCCTTCCTGCTGAATCACCGGCTCGGCCACACCGAGTTCGTTCACCCGGTTATGCAGCGTGACGATGTTCTGCTTGACGGCGTTGTCCTGTACCGCACGACGGGCAGCTTCCGTGAAGGCGCCCACGACCTTGAACGTCCCGTTCGGGCCGGCTTGCGTGGTGTAGGACAGATCGGGCAGGCCGTCGGTCAGGGCACCGCGGGCGCGCTCGGCGTCGTTCTGGTCGCTGAAGACGGCTTCGATGCCAGTGTCCGTACGCGTCACGCCGTTGTGGCGGATGTTCTTGTCGCGCAGCAGCGTGCGGGCATCGGCGGCGCTCGCGTCCAGGCGCTTGGTGATGGCGCCGGCCATGTCGACTTGCAGCAGGAAGTGCACCCCGCCACGCAGGTCGAGACCGAGATACATCGGCAGCGCGTGGATTCGGGTGAGCCATTCCGGCGAGGCCGAGAGCAGGTTAAGCGCGACGACGTAGGTCGGGTCCGTCGGGTCGCTGTTCAGCGCCGTCTGGAGCATGTCCTTGGCCCGCAATTGCGTGTCGGTGTCGGCGAAGCGAATGCGCACGCTCGGGTTGTTGCCCGTGCTGTCGAACACGGCGCCTTGATAGGCGATGTTCTGCGCCTTGAGCGCGTCTTCGGCGCGCGCGAGCGTCGAGGCATCGACCTTGACGGTCGCCTTGACGCTGGAAATCTGTACTGCCGGTGTTTCACCGAACAGGTTGGGCAGCGTATAGAACACCCCGATGGCAAGCGCCACCAGAATGAGGATGTACTTCCAGAGAGGATAGCGATTCATAGCAGCGGGCTAGGGTGATGCCATGTGGCAAACCGTGCTTCAGACCGGCTGGCATGGCAACGAGGGTCGCCAAGGCCGGCGTCGCCATGCACGGCGGCCGCCGTTGAAGGCAGCCGCGTGCAGTGGCGCGAAGGCTCAGAGCGCCTTGATGGTGCCCTTCGGCAGCAGGGTGGTGATCGCACCCTTCTGCACGTTGATTTCGACGTTTTCAGCGATCTCCACGGTCACGAAGGTCTCGCCGACCTTCGAGATACGACCGGCCAGGCCGCCCGAGGTCACGACTTCGTCGCCCTTGGCGAGGGCCGACAGCATGTTGCGCGTTTCTTTCTGGCGCTTCATTTGCGGACGGATCATGATGAAGTACAGCACCACGAACATCAGCACCAGCGGCAGGAAGCTCATCAGGTTGCTGGTCGGGCTCGCGGCGCCTGCCGTCTGAGCGAAGGCATTGGAAATCAGCACGTTCGGTTCTCCTTATGTAAGACGTGTAAAAGCCGCGTGTGGCCGGAGCTCCGGACACGCGCGGCGTGTGTTTCGGTGCGTGGATGCAGGATCCAAGCCCGACATTTTACCACTGCCCAACCCCGGTCTCCGGGGTTTCGGCGCCCGCTGGCGCGCGACGGCCGTCAATGCACGCCGCGCGCGCGATCGGCCCGGAACTGGGCGACGAAAGCGTCGAAACGGTGCGCTTCGATGGCATCCCGGATTTCCTGCATCAGCGTGAGATAGTAATGCAGGTTGTGGATGGTGTTGAGCCGCGCGCCCAGAATTTCCCCGGCTCGCTGCAAATGGTGCAGGTAGGCGCGCGAGAAGTTTCGACAGGCGTAACAGCCGCAAGTTTCGTCCAGAGGGCGCGTATCGGTCTTGTGCGACGCATTGCGGATCTTCAGATCGCCGAATCGCGTGAAGAGCCAGCCATTGCGCGCGTTACGCGTGGGCATCACGCAGTCGAACATGTCGACGCCCGCCGCCACGCCAGCCACGAGGTCTTCCGGTGTGCCGACCCCCATCAGGTAGTGGGGTTTGTTCGCCGGCAGCCGCGGCGCCACGTGCTGGAGCACGCGCATCATGTCTTCCTTCGGCTCGCCGACCGACAACCCGCCGATCGCATAGCCGTGAAAGTCCAGTTCCGACAACCCGGCGAGCGACTCGTCGCGCAAATGTTCGTACATGCCGCCTTGCACGATCCCGAACAGGGCATTCGGGTTCTCTAGACGGTTGAATTCGTCGATGGAGCGCTTGGCCCAGCGCATCGACATGCGCATCGACTGGCCGGCCTCGACTTCCGTGGCCGGGCGGCCGTCGATCTCGTACGGCGTGCATTCGTCGAACTGCATGACGATGTCCGAGTTGAGCACGTGCTGGATCTGCATCGAGATTTCGGGCGAGAGGAAGAGACGGTCGCCATTCACAGGCGACGCGAACTTCACGCCTTCCTCGCTGATCTTGCGCAGCTCACCGAGGCTGAATACCTGAAAACCGCCGGAATCCGTGAGAATCGGACGATCCCAGCCCATGAAGCGATGCAGCCCGCCGTGGGCGGCGATCGTCTCCAGCCCGGGGCGCAGCCAAAGGTGGAAGGTATTGCCGAGGATGATCTGGGCGTTGTTCTCGACCAATTCGGCAGGCGACATCGCCTTGACCGAGCCGTAGGTGCCGACCGGCATGAAGATGGGTGTCTCGACCACGCCGTGGTTGAGCGTGACGCGCCCCCGGCGGGCTTGTCCGTCGGTGGTGATGAGTTCGAACTTGAGCATGTGTCGTGCGCCCCGGCACCACCGGCAACACAAGCCGGCGCCCGCACAGGACGTCAAATAAGCGGCCGGCGCCCCATGCGCGGCCAAGCC
>NZ_KB290510.1:13208-18435 GCF_000282835.1 Pandoraea sp. B-6
CGCTATTGTACCGGGTCGCACGGCCGTCGATCCAACGGCCGTGCCGCGTCAGGCGGCGGCTTTCGGCGCGTCGTGAGGCGCCACGCGCGAGAGGATCATCGCGTCGCCGTAGCTGAAGAAGCGGTAGCGCTGCTCGATCGCATGCCGGTAGGCCGCGCGGATCGTCTCCATCCCCGAGAACGCCGACACCAGCATGAGCAAGGTCGATTTGGGCAGGTGGAAGTTGGTAATGAGCCGGTCGACCAATTGGAAATGGTAGCCCGGCGTGATGAAAATGTCCGTCTCGGCACTGCCGGCGCGCAAGGTGCCCGGCGCCCCGCCCGCAGCCAGCGTGGCTTGCGCGGCCGACTCCAGGGCACGCATCGACGTCGTGCCGACCGCGACGACGCGGCCGCCGCGCGCGCGGGTGGCGGCGATGGCGTCGACCAGCGACGGCGTGATTTCGTACCACTCCGAGTGCATCTTGTGTTCGCCGATGTTCTCCACGCGCACCGGCTGGAACGTGCCGGCGCCCACGTGCAGCGTCAGTGTGGCGCGGTGCACGCCCAGTGCGTCGAGGTGGGCGAAGAGGCTGTCGTCGAAATGCAGCCCAGCGGTCGGCGCGGCCACCGCGCCCGGGTTGCGGGCATACACGGTCTGGTAGCGCGTTTCGTCGGCGGCGTCGGCGTCGTGTGCGATATACGGTGGCAAGGGCAGGCGGCCGTAGGTCTCCAGCAGCGTATAGCAGTCGTCCGGGAAGTGCAGCGTGTAGAACGGTTCGACGCGCTCGCCAACGGTCACGTCGAACGCATCGGCCAGATGCAGCACGGTGCCGGGCGTCGGGCTCTTGCTCGCCCGGATCTGCGCGAGCACGGTGCGGTTGTCGATCACTCGCTCGACGAGCACCTCAATCTTGCCGCCGCTCGCCTTCTGGCCGAACAGGCGCGCCTTGATGACACGGGTGTCGTTGAACACCAGCAAGTCGCCGGGGGCGAGCAGGCTAGGCAGATCGGCGAAGCGCCGGTCGTACAGATGGGGCGGCGTGACGCTGCCGTCGACCTCCAGCAGGCGGCTGGCGGTGCGCTCGGTGAGCGCGGTCTGCGCGATCAGTTCGGGCGGCAGGTCGAAATCGAAATCGGAAAGGGTATACATCAGCGTTTACAATGCGTAGCAACCGACATTTTACTTGGTTCGTCCGAAGGCCTGCCGGCACGGTGTGCGCCTCACGGCCGAACGTCCCCGACTCGCGACTGCATGACCGAACGCAGAATGCCCGCCACCGCGCCTGACGACGCCCCTGCCGACCTCGTGGACCTTGCCGATGCCGCCGGTGCACAGACCGATGTCGCACCACGTCCCGCCGCGAAGCGCGGTCGGCGCCCGGCTGCGCCGGCGCAGGCGCCGACAGGGGGGGACGAAGCGGTCCCCGCTAGATCCACCCAGTCACCGAAAAACGCGAAGGCCGCCGCGCGCAAGACGACCGGTTCAGGCACGGCCGACAAGCTCGCCAAGCTCGGTCTGAAGCGCGACATCGATCTGATTCTGCATCTGCCGATGCGCTACGAGGACGAAACCACCCTGCGCAAGATCGGCGAAGTGCTGCCGAGCGAACTGGCGCAGGTGGAGGGCGTCGTCACGTCAAGCGAAGTGGCCTACCGGCCGCGCCGTCAATGGGTCGTACGCATTGCGGACGAAGGCCACGAACTTGTGCTGCGTTTTCTGAATTTCTACGGCAGCCAGCAGAAGCAACTCGCCGTTGGCACGCGCGTGCGAGTGCGTGGCGAAGTGCGTGGCGGCTTCTTCGGATTGGAGATGGTCCACCCCGCGTATCGCGTGGTGCAGGACGCCGCCGCGCCGCTGCCGGAGTCCCTCACGCCGGTGTACCCGAGCGCGGCGGGCCTGTCGCAAGCGTATCTGCGCAAAGCGATCCACAACGCGATGGAGCGCACGCCGTTGCCGGAGTTGCTGCCGCCAGGACTGCTTCAGCGTGTCATGGGGCCCGAGCATCCGCTCCCGGCGTTGTCCGACGCCGTCCACCTGCTGCACGCGCCTCCGCCCAATGTGTCCGAGACAGCGCTTGTCGAGCGCTCGCATCCGGCATGGCTGCGCATCAAGTGCGAGGAGTTGCTCGCGCAGCAACTGTCGCTCAAACGGGCACAGGCGGCGCGTCGACGGCTCGCGGCCCCTGCGCTCGGCGCCCGCGTGCCGGGGGGCTTGCTCGAACGCTTCGAGGCGGCGCTGCCGTTTCGCCTGACCGGCGCTCAGCAACGCGTGTGGGCCGAGATCCGCGCCGATCTTGCCGAACCGCATCCGATGCAGCGCCTGCTTCAGGGCGACGTGGGCAGCGGCAAGACGATCATTGCGGCGCTGGCCGCGGCACAGGCCATCGACGCAGGGTATCAGGCGGCGATCATGGCGCCGACCGAAATCCTTGCGGAGCAGCATCTGCGCAAACTCTCGGGCTGGCTTGCGCCGTTGGGCGTCGAGGTCGCGTGGCTGGCGGGCAGCATGAAGGCGAAGGAAAAGCGCGAGGCCCTCGCGCGCGTGGCGAGCGGCGACGCGCAACTGGTCATCGGCACGCACGCCATCATTCAGGATACCGTCACGTTTGCGCGACTGGGCATGGCCGTAGTCGACGAGCAACACCGGTTTGGCGTGGCACAGCGTCTGGCGCTGCGCAGCAAGATGCAAACCGCCGGCATGGGCGGCAACGCCATGCCGCATCAGTTGATGATGAGCGCGACGCCCATTCCGCGAACGCTCGCGATGACGTACTACGCCGATCTGGACGTTTCCGTGATCGACGAGTTGCCGCCGGGCCGCAGTCCCGTCGTCACCAAGCTGATCAGTGACACGCGGCGCCCGGAAGTGATCGAACGCGTGCGGGCGGCGGCGCTGGCCGGCCGCCAGGTGTACTGGGTTTGTCCGCTGATCGAGGAGAGCGAGGCGCTGCAATTGCAGACGGCCGTCGACACGCATGCCCAACTGGTCGCGGCGCTGCCCGAGTTGCGTGTGGGACTCGTGCACGGGCGGCTCGCGCCGGCGGAGAAGGCGGCCGTGATGGACGACTTCACGCGTGGCGACACGCATCTGCTGGTGGCGACCACGGTCATCGAAGTGGGGGTGGACGTGCCGAATGCATCGCTGATGGTCATCGAACATGCGGAGCGCTTCGGGCTTGCGCAACTGCACCAGTTGCGCGGACGCGTGGGGCGCGGCTCGGCGGAATCGGTGTGCCTGTTGATGTATGCGTCACCGCTGTCGATGGGCGCGAAGGCGCGTTTGCAAACGATGCGCGAGACCACCGACGGTTTTGTCATTGCGCGACGCGATCTGGAGATTCGCGGCCCGGGCGAATTTCTCGGTGCGCGGCAGTCGGGCGCGGCGATGTTGCGCTTCGTCGATCTGAATGAGGACGCCTGGCTGATCCCGGGCGCCCAGGAAGCGGCCGATGTGCTGCTCGCGTCGCACCCCGGTGCCGTGGCGGCGCACTTGGAGCGCTGGCTCGGGGCGCGGGAAGACTATCTGAAGGCATGACGCCGGTGTCTGCGCGACGGTCGGGCGGCGAGGCGTCAACGGACGCATCTGCGCTGGCATCAACGTGGACGTCGACCGAAAACGGGCAATCGCCGCTCGATTGTGCTATAAAAAACAAAATCTATCGATTGCGGTAATTCGATTAATTTACACAGGTTAGGACGACATGACCCTCACGGAACTCAAGTACATCGTGGCGGTGGCGCGCGAACGCCATTTCGGTCGCGCAGCGGAAGCCTGTTTCGTCAGCCAGCCGACGCTTTCGGTGGCCATCAAGAAGCTCGAAGACGAGCTGAACGTACAGATTTTCGAGCGTGGCGCCGCCGAAGTGAGCGTGACGCCGCTCGGCGAGCAGATCGTTGCCCAGGCGCAGCGAGTGCTCGAGCAGACGATCGCCATCAAGGAAATCGCCAAGCAGGGGCGCGATCCGCTTGCCGGGCCGCTGCGTCTGGGCGTGATCTACACGATCGGGCCGTATCTGCTGCCGTCCCTCGTCAAACAGATGATCGAGACGACGCCGCAGATGCCGCTCATGCTGCAGGAGAACTACACGCTCAAGCTTATCGAGCTGCTCAAGCAGGGCGAAATCGATGCGGCGGTCATGGCGCTGCCGTTCCCGGAGAGCGGCCTGATGGTGCGCCCGCTTTACGACGAACCGTTCGTCGTGGCGCTGCCGCGTTCGCATCCGTGGTCCGAGCGTGAGCACATCGACGCGGGCGATCTCAAGCAGGAGACGATGCTGCTGCTGGGCAGTGGGCATTGTTTCCGCGATCACGTGCTGGGTGTGTGTCCGGAACTGATGCGCTTCTCGCAGAATGCCGACGGTATCCAGAAGACGTTCGAAGGCTCTTCGCTGGAGACCATTCGTCATATGGTCGCGAGCGGCGTAGGCATCACCGTGCTGCCGAAGACGTCGGTGCCCGAGACGCAGGCGCCCGACAGTCTGCTGCGCTATGTGCCGTTCTCGGCACCAGTGCCTGACCGTCGCGTCGTGCTGGCGTGGCGCAAGAGCTTCACGCGGCTGCCCGCCATCGACGCCGTGGCGCAAGCCATCGCCCGATGCCATCTGCCGGGCGTGATTCCCCTCGATCTGCCGGCAACGTCGAACTGATACGCCGGGACCCACCCGTTCCGTTACCGCTTGAAGGTGCAATACGCCGTCGCTTGGTGCTGCGGCGTATTGTTTTTAGCTATTGAACGCATAAAAACGATTAACTCGACCGTTTTCATAAGGCGAATTAGTCTTAAGCATCGAGAAGCCCGGCAAGCCATGACTGAGCGCGTCGACTACGGCCAGAAAGCGCGTATGGCGGCGATGCCGTAGGCCCCGGCGTGGCGCGCGCTCGACAAGGCGTCGTCCCGCATGCCGCCGAGGGCGAACACCGGCAGCGACGTTTGCGCGGCGAGCGCGGTGAATGCGGGCCAGCCAAGCGGCTTGGCGTCCGGATGCGTCGCGGTGACGAGCACGGGCGATAGCGTAATGAAGTCGAGGCCCAGAAGCGTGGCGCGTTCGACCTGTGCGGCGTTGTGACAGGCGGCGCTGACAAGCTTCCAGCCCGCGGGACGAGCATCGCAGACCATGAGTCGCGCACTCGTCAGATGCCAGCCGTCTGCCTGCGGGACAGTACTGGCGTGCACGCCGTTCGGTGCGTCGAGCCAGAGATCCGCAACGCTTTGCGGCGGGGTGGGGGTAAGTTGCGCACCTGCCGCA
>NZ_KB290510.1:18445-30922 GCF_000282835.1 Pandoraea sp. B-6
ACCTGCCGCATGGGTCAATGCCAGGGCGCTCTCTGCCAAGGCCCGGTAGCTGTCGGCATCGAGCGAACGATTGCGAAGCTGTACCAGCCGGATGCCGCGGGCGAGTGCTTGCGCGAGTTGTGACGCGAACCCGGCAATCTGTGAGCGCGTCGCGATATCGGGCGTCACCAGGAGTTGGCGCGGCAGAGGCGTTTGAGCGGGAGGCGTGGCACGGTCCGCTTTGTCGTGCGCGGCCGGGCGGTCGGGCATCGACAGGCGGTAGGCGGAATCTGCGGGGTCGGCGGACATGCGCGCAGTGTAACCGGAATGCCAGCGCGCACGTCTCGAGGAAAGTACGGAGAGCGCTCGCGCGAAACATCGGCGGGGGAGAGGCATCACATCCAGACGTGCCGGGAATCGCCACGCGATCCCGATAGACTGGACCGATGCCCGCCGAAGTCGGGATTCGTCGGCCTGCGCCGGCATTTTCATTTCAGTCCAGCGTGCCCCCACAGTACGACGGGGGCACCATCACCAACGGAGTCGGATCATGGCAAAGAAGAACAATGTGGCTAGTGTGAACATCGGCATCAGCGAGAAGGATCGCAAGCGTATCGTCGAAGGATTGAGCCATCTGCTGGCCGACACCTACACCCTTTACCTGAAGACGCACAACTTCCATTGGAATGTGACCGGTCCGATGTTCAACACGCTGCATCTGATGTTCGAAGGGCAGTACAACGAACTCGCCCTGGCCGTCGACCTGATTGCCGAGCGTATTCGCGCGTTGGGTTACCCGGCGCCGGGGACCTACAAAGAGTTTGCGAAGCTGTCGTCGATTCCCGAAGCCGACGGCGTGCCGGCTGCCGAAGAGATGATTCGCCAATTGGTCGAAGGGCAGGAAGCGGTGACCCGCACCGCGCGCGGCATTTTCCCGACGGTCGACGCCGCCTCCGACGAGCCGACCGCCGACCTGCTCACGCAACGCATGCAACTGCACGAAAAGAACGCATGGATGCTGCGCAGCCTGCTGGCCTGACAGCCTGACGCCAGGCCCGGCTATCGTACGGAAGATGTCATAGAGAAAGGGTGCGCTGCGCAGTGCAGTCCAGTACACTGGCCGGATGCCCTTCGATTGGCTTGCCCGCACCCTTCTCGTCAGCCTGTTCCTGCCGCCGGTCAATGTACTGCTGCTAGCGGGTTTCGCCGTCGCCATCGGGCGGCGCTGTCCGCGTGTCGGCAAAACGCTGGCGATCGTCGCGATACTTGCGCTATGGGTGCAGGCGATGCCTTGGTTCGGCCGGCAGTTGGCTCGACCGCTGGAAACCCGCTCCCCGATCGATCTCAAGTCGCTCGACGCCGCGCGTGGGGCGACCGCCGCAACGGCGACGCTGCCGCAGGCAGTCGTGATTCTCGGTGGCGGTGCGACCCGGCACGCGCCCGAATTCGGGCGTGACAGCGGCGCCGATGTGAATGACGCAACGTTGGCCCGCGTGCGGTATGGCGCGCTGCTCGCGCGTCGCACGCAATTGCCGGTGCTTGTCTCGGGCGGCAGTCCGACTGGCGACGTGGTCGAGGCGCGCATGATGGCCCAAGTCGCGACCGAAGAATTCGGCGTCCCGGTGCGCTGGATCGAAGGACAATCGTTGAATACGGCGCAAAACGCCACCTTCAGCGCGCGTATGCTGGCGAACGTCGGCGTGTCGCGCGTCTATCTGGTCACGAGCGCCTGGCATATGCGCCGGGCTCGCGACCAGTTCGAACGTGCTGGACTGACGGTGGTACCCGCACCGTGCTGTAATGCAAACGCGTTCGAAGCGGATGTTATTCCCGGCTGGTGGCCCACCGTCGGTGGCTTGCGCACCACGCATCAGGCGCTGCGCGAATGGATGGCCCTGGCCGTGGGGCATTGAGCTTTTCATGCCCTTTTCGATGCCACGAAGTACCGGCGTCTCAAAGGGACGACGAACGAATCGGGGTCACGCATGGATGCGGGCTCCTTGAATTGCCAACCTCAAACGAGAGAGACGTATGAAGACGAAAGCTGTCCTGAGCGTTGAAGACGTGCAGAAGATCAACGCCGCCGCCGTGGCCGAAGCCACCGCGAACGGTTGGAACGTGTGCATCACGATCGTCGACGACGGCGGTCACGCGCTGTCGCTATATCGTATGGACGGTGCGGCGCCCAGCACGGCCATGATGTCGCTGGGCAAGGCGCAGACCTCCGCGGTCGGCCGTCGTGAAAGCGGCGCGTTCGAGGAGATGATCAATGGCGGCCGCTTTGCGTTCCTGAGCGCGCCGAACACCGCGATGCTCGAAGGCGGCGTGCCCATCGTGATCGACGGCAACGTGATTGGCGCGGTCGGTGTGTCCGGTGTGAAGTCGACGCAGGATGCCCAGATCGCGCGGGCTGGGATCGCGGCGGTCAAGCGCGCCTGAGCGCCTAAGTGCCTCGGGGCACTCGCCCGCCTCCGTAGGTCCGTAGGGACAAAAAGCATCGTCGATGAGTTCGGCGATGCTTTTTTTTCGACGGCACGAAAGAAAAACCCGTCCTCGCGGACGGGTCAAAGGCTTGTCAGGCCGGATGGCCACCCCCTGAGGCTTGGCAGGCTGGGCCACGAGGAGAACATCAATGAAACTCGCGTGGACGGACAAAAAAAGCGGCTTGGCTGGCGTGCAACGCAGGTAGAGAGGGGCTTGCCGTAACTACATGGGATTGCGTTGCATTCGCTGGCTACTGCCAAACACCTCTTAGGCGAGGTGGTCCCCACAAAACTCGGTAACGGGGCGGCACGGTCGTGGTCGTGCCGCCGCCAAAATTCGTGACGGATTGCGCGTCTTATTTCGTCAGGATCAACTTGCCGTACCGCGTGGCGCGCAACTGATACGTCTGTCCGTTGTGCAGGATGTTCACGCATTGCGTGCCTTGCAGCAGGTGTTCGCTCGTGAGCGCGCGCCCCGTGGTGTGGCTGGCCGATTTATCCGTTTGCGCACGTGACGCCGACAGCGTGCGGCGCGGTGCCATGGCGGGCGGGGTCTGGCGGGCAGGGGTGTGGCTTGCGGTCATCTCGCTCATCCGTGTGGCTGACTATGAGACAGATATTAAATGAGAATCATTACTATTTACATTGAAATATGGCTATTGCTGTGAATTCCGAATAGTGAGTGGCTAATCGCGGATTCGCCGGACGGTGGCACGCCACGCCCGGCGAATCGCTTGCCGATGACCGCTTAGCCCAGGGCGCCTTGTTCGGCGAGCGCCCGGATCTGCCCGACGGTGTCGATATCGGCCTCACGATAGGCGGACTTCACGAACTCGCTATAGCGCGTGTCTGCCGTGGCGGCGTCTTCCTGCAGTGTGGTGCTGTAGGTGAAGCGCACGAAGTAATGCGTCGGCGTCGGCTCTTCGATACGCATGGTGAGGGTGCCACCCGCGTGCTGATCCGTCGCCGCCGTCTCGTAGCGCACCCACTGCTGGGCCTCGAAGACGACTCGGTCGTGCACTACCGCTTCACCGAAGCGCAGCTCGCGGGTCAGCGAGTCGTCGGTGCGTTCGTGCACGATGCACTTGTCGAGTCCGAGCACGAAAGTCTCCGGTTGCTCGGCGCGCAGCACGAGACCGCGCCACAGTTGATCGCGCGTCAACGCGAAGGCCAGCGGGTTCAGGAGGTCGTTGACCTCGATCAGGTGTTCGTACTGCAAGAAAGTCTCCCCATCCATCGGTGCGGGCCGACATGCGGTGACAGCATGCCGGCGTCGCGCCGAATATTACTCGACCAACAGACTGTCGATGGCAATGGTGCCCGATAACACCTTGTGAATTGGGCACGCATTCGCGATTTCCAAGAGGCGCTGACGTTGCTCCTCCGACAAATCTCCGGCCAGTTCGATTTTGCGCGTGATTTGCGTGGTCCCGACGGGCGGTTTGCCGTCCGGATTCATCGCGAGCGTCACGGTCACTTCCTTGAGCGGCCATTCCTTGCGTCGCGCATACATCTGCAACGTGATCGATGTGCAGGCGCCGAGACTGGAAAGCAGCAACGCCGCAGGGGCGGGACCGAGGTCGCCGCCGCCGAGCGCCGCGGGCTCGTCGGCCAGCCATTCATGCTTGCCGTCCGAGAGAGGCGTGGTAAAACCTGCAGCGCCCAGATGGGCGGTGACTATCGCTTCTGCAGCCATGGCAGCTCCTGTGGGGGCCAAATCAACGTTAGGGTGAACGTCACGGAACGTATCGGGAGAGGATGAGAACGGCCCGGCGAAGATGTCGAGCCACAATGCACTCTGCGTGCCATTGTGACCCAAATTCACCGGGCCTGTACGAACGGCAGGGATCTCCCCGACGACGACGCCTCAGTCGGTGGTGCTCGAGGCCGGAATCCGTCCCATGCGGCCGGCCTGGAAGTCGAGAATCGCCTGACGAATCTCGCCCTCCGTGTTCATCACGAATGGGCCGTAGCGGGCCACCGGCTCACCCAGCGGCTTGCCGCCGATCAGCAGGAACGACATCGGTCTGTCGCTAACGTTGCGCACGGCAATGCGCTCGCCGGCGTCACCGAATACGACCATCTGATGCGTCTTGGCCACAGTGGCGTCGTCGCCGAATTGCCCTTCGCCGTCGATCACATAGGCGAACACGTTGAAGTCCGTGGGCACGGAATGATCGAGCACTCCCTGCGATTGCAGCGTGAAGTGCTGGTACAGGATCGGCGTCCGCGTTTCGATGGCGGCGCGCGTGCCAAGCGCCTCGCCCGCAATCACGCGCACCGACACTTTGCCGTCTTCGCTTGTCGCGCTCGGGATGCCGGCCGCCGGCAGTTCCTGGTAGCGCGGCGTCATCATCTTGTCCGTGCGCGGCAGGTTCACCCAGAGCTGGAAGCCGTGCATCTCGCCGCCGCGCTGCTGAAAGGCCTGCGAGGGCATTTCGGAGTGGATGACGCCCGCACCAGCCGTCATCCACTGCACGTCGCCTGGCGTGAGCTTGCCCGCGTGGCCTTGTGAGTCGCGATGCTCCATTTCGCCGGCGAGCAAGTACGTCACGGTCTCGAAGCCGCGGTGCGGGTGATCGGGGGCGCCCTTGGCGTCCCCGGGGGCGACTTGCATTGGCCCCATTTCGTCGAGCAGGAGGAACGGATCGAAGTCCGTCATCATACGTGTCGGGAACGGGCGATTGACGTGAAAACCGGCGCCTTCCTGCGTTTGCGCTGCCGTGAAGACGCGGGCGATCGGGCGGGCGGACGGGGTGCTCATGGGGAAACCTCCTGTGGGGGGCGCATGCCGAGATGGCATTGTGCGTCCAATGTCGTGCCCAAACTATATCGGGGCGCATGGCCCCGGGAGTAGCCCGTAACGCAGGAAGGATTGTTACCCGATTGGAACAATGCCGGCCAAATGTGGCCGCACGACGTCGTTTGCGAACTCGATGGGCGAAAAAAAACGCGGTGACGAGCACCGCGCTTGCGCGATTCGTGAACGCGTCAAACCTATTTCGTGTCGGGGGCGGTCACGAAGCCGAGTTTGGTGATGCCGGCCGTCTGCGCTTGCGCCAGCACTTTGGCGACGCTCTCGTAGCGCACGTTCTTGTCGGCGAACAGGTGCAGTTCCGGCTGCGGCTGCGCTTCGGCGGCCTGCGCCAGACGCGCCTTGAGTGCGGTCTCGTCGACGACCTGCTTGTCCCAGAAGACGGTGCCGTCGGCCTGGATCGACAGATCGATCTTGGCCGGCTTGGTGTCTTCCGGCTGGCTACTTGCCTGCGGCAGGTCGAGCTTGACCGATTGATTGAGCACCGGCAGCGTCACGATGAAGATGATCAGCAGTACCAGCATGACGTCGACGAGCGGCGTCATGTTGATCTCGCTCATCATGGCGTCGTCGGCACCGTCGTCGCTGCTGTATGAACCCATAGCCATGGCGAACTCCTTGTCTGGCGCGGCGGCTTAGCTGGCGCTGGCCGGGGTGGACTTGCGCACCGGCGAGACGTTGGTCGCGAACTGCGTCGGGTGCAGGCTGGCGCCGGTCAGGAAGTAGGCGTGCAGGCTGTGGGCAAAACGGTTGAGCTTCGACACGATGCCCTTGTTGGCGCGCGTCAGGGCGTTGAAGCCGAGCACGGCCGGAATGGCGACGAACAGACCGAAGGCGGTCATGATGAGCGCCTCGCCCACCGGGCCGGCCACTTTGTCGATCGTCGTCTGACCCGATGCGCCGATCGCCAGCAGGGCGTGATAGATGCCCCACACCGTGCCGAACAGACCGACGAACGGTGCGGTCGAGCCGATCGACGCCAGCATGGCCAGGCCGCTTTGCAGGCGCGACACCGTGTCGTCCACCGAGTTCTTCAGGGCGCGCGTGATCCAGTCGCTTACATCCATCTTGTCGTGCAGGTGCGGCTGGCTCTGGCGGTGATGCTCGGCGGCGTCCTGGCCGGCGAGGGCCAGTGCGAGGAACGGGTTGTTCTGCCCGGATTCCCCCAGCTTCTGCAGACCGGCGGAGAAATTCTCCGAGTGCCAGAAATCCGGCTCGGCGGTGCGCGTCAGGCGGCTCAGGCGGAAGACCTGGGTGCCCTTGATGAGGATGACCGTCCACGACAGCACCGACATCACCAACAACACGATCGCGATGGCTCGGGTAACGAAATCGCCCTGCGCCCAGACGTGGCTCAAACCATACTCTTGCATTTTGCTTTCCTCGGGAGATCCCGTTCGTGAAGGGTTGCGTTAATTGTCGATGTTGAATCTGAAAGGCTTCGTCGCCGTGGTTTCTACCGCGCGTCCGTCTTTCATAGGCGCAGCGCAGCGCATCTTGTAGGCCGATTCGATGGCGGCTTTATCGAGTCTCGGATAACCACTCGACTTGACGATGTTTGCCTCCGCCACTCGGCCTTGCACATTGATGACCATCCTTACCGTCGCGACGCCCTCCTCACCGAGTCGGCGTGACTGCGTCGGATAGATCAGCGGCGGATCCGGGCATTCGAGTTTCAGCCCTTCGACGCGGCCCGGCGGCGCGACGGCCTGTGCCGGTGCTGGCGGTGCCGCTGGCGCGACAGGTGCCGTGTCTTTCACCGGCTCGGCACTTGGCTGCGGCGGCGCTACCGGCTCGGCCTTTTGTGCGATGGCATTGGGCGCCGATACGCGAGGCTTGGGCGGCGGCGGAGCGACCTTTGGCTTCGGAGGTTCGGGCGCGGGCTTGGGGGGGGATGCCTGCGGCGGCGCGGGTCTCGGTTGGGGCGGAACGATGGTGGCGGTGAAGACCGTCGGCACAATCGTGGCCGGCGCCGGGGCATTTCGCAGGTGCGACAGGCCCACCAGCGCGGCAATGTGGGCGACGACGATCACTGCCGCAATTGCGACGGCGCGCGGCGACATCAGCGGATCGCGGCTCGGCATGAGCGTGAGGCCAGAAGGGGGCACGGTCGACATGGTAACGGCTAGGGTACGCTAAATTGCGGCGACGAACGGCGAGCGCTGCGCGGTGCGCGATGACTCGACGTTCGGGATAGGCCGGGACGTACGATGAAAGGAAAACCGCGCCAAGCGGCGCGGTCGGCGAACACAGTGACGGCATGAATCGAGCGCCGTGCGCGAACTCACTTTCGAAACAGGAAAAACGACAAACATAGCGTCGACACAAAGCCAATCAGGAGTTCCATTTGACACCTCCGGTGGGTGAGAAGTCGCTGGCTGGCGCTGGGCGGCACATGCGAATCGTCGCATAGGCCGCAGTTGGCTGGCGCTGTTGCCGATGCGACACTTGGCCGCAGAGGCGATTCGGAAACATGCCAGGCAGAACACTCGGCAGAATTGCTGCCGATGCCGCAGGGCAATCGGGGGAGGGCGTGACGGTGCGAGCCGTCTCAGGCGGCCAGCGCCAGCTCCCGCACGACCACGACTTCCGAGGAGGGCGTCGCATGGGCTGACTGGCAGCCACCATCGCACGAGCGGCCGCAGCACGGCGACGCACCGGACACCATTTCCTGAACATAAGGGCCGCACTTGCCGCAGCACAGCGCAACGCCGAGGTCGATCTGAAGATCTTCCATCGAGGTGGCACCGGCATCGATGCAGGCCTTGATCTGGCGTTCGGAGACGGATTTGCAGACGCAGACGATCATGATGAAAACGTCAAAATGTAACACTAATGAGAATAATTATTATTCAAGTGATGATGTTTTGCAAGTGCCGTCGACCTATTCCATGGTGCGAGCAGGGGTTTGCGGTCGCGGGTTCAGGCGGAGATGATGGGAAGGTTTGGGAGCGGATCGAGACTGGCCGGGCCATCCGACGTGATCTCGGCAATGTCGGCGATCTCGATCGTCTGAACGCGTGGCGCGTTGGGCAGTAGCCGATCGGCCATCGTCTGCAGCGCGCTCGCGTTCGCGGTGGCGAACAATTTGAGGTCGCCACAGGTGTCGGGCAGACGAGGGGCGATCAGGGCATCGGATTCAAGACGCCGCTCAAGCTGCCGGGCGATGGCCGCACCGGTGTCGATAAGGGAGAGCGTCGTGCCGAAGCGTCGCTGGATGGCCGGTATCAGGAAGGGATAGTGGGTGCAGCCGAGCACGAGCGTGTCGGCGCCTTGCGACACCATCGGTTCCACGTATCGTTCGAGCAGTGCCATGACGTCGGGTGAGTCGACATCGCCGGCTTCGATGCGCTCGACGAGCCCGTGACCCGGCTGGCAAAGGAAGCGTTGGCCTTGTGCGGTGTGGCGCGCGAGCAGATCGGCGAACCGGGTGCTGCGCAGCGTGGCCGCCGTAGCCAGAACCCCGATTACACCGCGCTTCGACACTGCCGCTGCGGGTTTGATGCCGGGCTCGACGCCGACGACCGGCCACGAGGCATCGGCGCGAAGCGCTGCCACGCCGTGCGCCGTCGCGGTGTTGCAGGCGACGACGAGTGCCTTGGCACCGCGCTCGCGCAGCCACCGGCCGATCGCCAGTGTGCGTTGTTCGATGAACGCGTCGCGGCGCTCGCCGTACGGAGCGAAGCGGGAGTCGGCCACATAGAGCAGGGACTCTTGCGGGAGGAGGGCGCGTACGGCCTGAAGCACCGACAGGCCGCCGAGACCGGAATCGAAAACGCCAATCGGCGCGTTGGAGGGCATGGCAAACGAAAAAGGGCCGGCAAATGGCCGACCCTGGAATTCTAGCGCAAAGCCCGCGAACCGATATCGGTGCGGCGATGCGTGGTGCGTCCGCGTGCTGCGGCGTGCGACCTTATTCGTCGAACGACGCCATGCCGGACTGCTGATAGTTCTGCAGACCGACCTTGTCGATCAGTTCGATTTGCGTTTCCAACCAATCGATGTGCTCTTCGGTGTCGTGCAGGATCTCGTTGAAGATTTCGCGCGAGACGAAGTCCTTCACGCTTTCGCAATGGGCGATCCCTTCCTTGCAAGTCTTTTGCGAGAGGTATTCGAGCTTCAGATCGCACTTCAGGATTTCTTCCGTGTTCTCGCCGATGAGCAGCTTGTGCAGATCTTGCAGGTTGGGCAGGCCGTCGAGCATGAAGATGCGTTCGATCAGCTTGTCGGCGTGCTTCATCTCGCCGATGGACTCGTCGTACTCGTGCTTGCCGAGCTTTGCGAGGCCCCAGTGGTTGTACATCCGGGCGTGCAGAAAGTACTGGTTGATCGCCGTCAACTCGTTCGTGAGCTGCGCGTTGAGGAGTTCGAGAACTTTCTTGTCGCCTTTCATTTGGAATCCCTGCCTTGTTCGGTTTGCGAGCGGTTGAAGCGTAGCCTGAAAAGGCTGGGAAGCCAAGCCTTGCCGGGCCTTTCGTGAACCAAGGTGCAAATGGAAATGCGATCCATTCGTGCTCCTTCATGTGAGATCGGCATGGCGCGGATCGGCGCCGAGCGGACAAAAAAAGCCCGGCGAAGGCCGGGCTCGGTCCAGCAGGCGCTGACCCGGCTGTCTGCGGCCGGGGGCAACCGGGTGTCGCGTTGTGGCGCGCTACTTCGCGCTACGTCGCTTTACGGCGCATTACTCGGCAGCGACCGGGATCTTGCCGATCTTGGCTTGCCATTCCTTCGGACCGGTCTGGTGCACCGAGACGCCGGTCGAATCGACGGCCACCGTCACGGGCATGTCCTTGACGTCGAACTCGTAGATCGCTTCCATGCCGAGGTCTTCAAAGGCGAGCACGCGCGCCGCACGAATGGCCTTGGACACGAGATAAGCGGCACCGCCAACGGCCATCAGGTACGCAGCCTTGTGCTTCTTGATCGCCTCGATGGCGGCCGGGCCGCGCTCCGATTTGCCGATCATGACGGCGAGCCCCGTCTTCGACAGCATCATGTCGGTGAACTTGTCCATGCGGGTGGACGTGGTCGGGCCCGCCGGGCCGACGACTTCGTCGCGCACCGGATCGACCGGGCCGACGTAGTAAATCGCGCGGCCGTTGAAGTCCACCGGCAGCGGCTCGCCGCGGCCGATCATGTCGGCGATGCGCTTGTGTGCCGCGTCGCGACCGGTGAGCATCTTGCCCGAGAGCAGCAGGGTCTGGCCCGGCGTCCAGCTGGCGACTTCTTCCGGCGTGAGCGTGTCCAGGTCGACGCGCTTGCTCGTCTCGGTATTCGGTGCCCAGTGTACGTTCGGCCATGCGTCGAGCGACGGTGCGGCGAGGAACGACGGGCCCGAGCCGTCCAGCGTGAAGTGCGCATGACGCGTGGCCGCGCAGTTCGGGATCATGGCGACCGGCTTGGACGCCGCGTGCGTCGGGTAGTCGAGGATCTTCACGTCGAGCACGGTCGCCAGGCCGCCCAGGCCTTGCGCGCCGATGCCGAGGGCGTTGACCTTCTCGAACAGCTCGATACGCAGCTCTTCGTTCCAGTTCTGCGGACCGCGCTTGATGACGTCATGGATGTCAATCGGGTCCATGAGCGATTCCTTGGCGAGCACCATGGCTTTTTCGGCCGTGCCGCCGATCCCGATGCCGAGCATGCCCGGCGGGCACCAGCCGGCGCCCATCGTCGGCACCGTCTTGACGACCCAGTCGACGATCGAATCGGACGGGTTGAGCATCACGAACTTCGACTTGTTCTCCGAGCCGCCGCCCTTGGCTGCGACCGTGATGTCGACCTTGTCGCCTTCCACGATTTCGTAGTGGATGACGGCGGGCGTGTTGTCCTTCGTGTTCTTGCGGCCGGCTTCGGGCGGCGCCACGATCGAGGCACGCAGCACGTTGTCCGGGTGCATGTACGCCAGACGCACGCCTTCGTTGATCATGTCGGTGAGATTGCGCTTGGCGTCCCAGCGCACATTCATGCCGACCTTCACGAACACGGTCACGATGCCGGTGTCCTGGCACAGCGGGCGGCGGCCTTCGGCGCACATGCGGCTGTTGGTCAGGATCTGCGCGATGGCGTCGCGCGCGGCGGGGCTTTGCTCGGCCTCGTACGCCCGGCCCAGTGCCTGGATGTAATCGGCCGGATGGTAGTAGCTGATGTACTGCAGGGCACCGGCGACGCTCTGAATGACGTCGTCTTCTTTAATGACGGTAGACATGAAACGGCTCTCGACTTAGTGGGGACGGATGGGGGTAATGACTTGCGGGGTCGCGTACGCCGGGGCGTGGCTCTCGTTCGTCAACTTGTTGACGACGGCCATAACGACGGCGGAAAGCAGGAAGACACAATGAATGATCACCTGCCACATGATCGTGTGGGGCGTTTGCTGGGCGGCATCGATAAAGGTCTTGAGCAGGTGGATCGACGAAATACTGATGAGCGCCATCGACAGCTTCACCTTGAGCACGCCGGCGTTCACATGATCGAGCCACTCCGGCTCGTCAGGATGGCCTTCGACACCGAGGCGCGAGACGAACGTCTCGTAGCCGCCGATGATGACCATGATGAGCAGGTTCGAGATCATCACCACGTCGATCAGGCCGAGCACGACGAGCATGATCTGCGTTTCGTCGAACGTCGTGGCGTGCGAGATCAGGTGCCAGAGTTCGGCCAGGAACTTGTAGACGTAGACGCCTTGCGCGGCAATCAGCCCCAGATACAGCGGCAGTTGGAGCCAACGGCTGAAGAAGATGATGCGGGGCAGGGGGCGCATCGGCGCGTCGGACGGGCGGCCGGGAGTCGACATGGCGGTTTTGACGAAGTGGTGACAGTGGTCGGCGCTTGCCGCGGCAGACCGGAATTATTGGATACGCTAATCAAATAGAAGGACATCGGGCGATACGGCGACTGGCTTGCCCGTGACGGATATCGCGTCGCGACATTCGGCTTGGCGGGCATTTTACAACGTCTGGCCGCAGGCGCTGTGTCCGATTCAATCTCGGGCGGGCAATAGCGTCTTGCGTGAACCGGCGCGCGGCAACGCGGCGAGCACGATCCCGGCGACGGTCAGGGCCAGCGCGGCGCCTTGGGCGGGGGCCAGCCGCTCGCCGAGGAAGATCACGCCGTACGCGGTCGCCGCCACGGGCACCATGGCGGTGAAAACCCCCGCGAGTTGAGCGCTGACGTGCCGAATGCCGCGCATCCACAGGAAAA